>NZ_JBDGAB010000061.1:0-22573 GCF_040910705.1 Blautia sp. RTP21359st1_E11_RTP21359_211015 | reverse complement strand
TTTATGGAATCTTCAAAAATTCCTCTTATCATGTATCTAAAGAAAAAACATCTGCCCAGCGGCAGAAAAGAAAAAAACCGCTGCTGGGCAGACCCATTTTCACGCTTAATTTATATTCACTGGTGGCGGTTTTGAGAAATCAAGGCCGCTGCTTTCTTTCTGTCATTCCCAGCAGTTAAAGGCATGGCGGCCCACGGGAGGACGCCGCCATATACATTTTTTCCTGCACTATACTCATATCGCTTTATCCTCCTTCAAATATTGCTCAACATGTTCCAGACCATAGATCTTGTCCTCTACATAGCGGGTTGGCACCCGTCCGAGAATAACATAATAGTTCTTGCTTTCCAGATCGGCATTCATTCTTTCCACCACCCGGTAAGCAAACGAAACTGATAATCCAAAGAGTTCTGCAATGTCTTCTACTGATAAATACATTTTTCTCTTACGCATGAAACCATTCCTTTCCCTCTTCCTGTGGAATCTCACAAGTATCTTCTACTCCGTAGAAACGCTTCACAAAATACTTTGTCGGAGCTTTTCCTCTAAGCGTCAAATATCCCTGTTCTTCCAGCTCCTTATTCAGATTGCCAATGATCTCATAAGCCGATGTCTGTTTTACCTCCAGAAGTTCACATATATCGGCTGCCTTTAAAAATAATTTGTTCTGCATAATAAGTACCTCCTGTATTTTGAATATTTATCTCTTCATATACTCTGTACTGGCAAATGTAAAATCGGACATCATTTTCCGAAATTTAGCAAATTATTTTAATTTTACAGTTTCCATATGTGTTATCGCTGAACCATGGAGTTAATATCATTGAAAAAGTGTATAAAAAAACAGTCTGCCCTGACGGAAAATATTTCCATCAAAACAAACTGTTCTTCATATTCACACTAATTATATTTTCTGAGCATAGTTACTTTTGCGAAAATCTCAGATAACTCCGGAAAGAAAAAAAAGAAAAAAAAGATTTTTTAACTCCATTTGCACTCCACCGGAACATCCAGACAGCCCGCAAAACCTTTATTTATGGGCTTTTTCGCAATTTAGTCCGCTACTCAAACTCGGCAAATCCAAAGATATTCTTAAATATATTTGTTTAAGTTTTATGTCTTTTTTGCCGTTATTTTATTTCTGTTACATATATTATTTTGGCTCGCTGATTTTCTGTTGCCAATTTGTTGCCATTTCATTATAACTGTTAGGGAAATACTTGACAACCTTTATTTTATTCTAACGGAGGTATGCTGCTATCACATCTTTGTGCATTTGCATGGGCTAATACAGTTCCAACAGTAGTTATGTCAAATGCCATTGGAATATCATTCCACCATTTTAGTAATGAACTGAGTGTTTCTCTTTTTTTCCATTCTAAAGAAAAGTTCTCTGTTACCATTTTCTTCTGTTCTTCATTCTTATCATATAAGTCATATATTTGCTCAAGAATACTTCGTTGTTCATTTGAAATTTCACTAGGTAGTTCTACTAACTTTCCAGAAGATATTTGTTTGTTCACTAATTTCAAGGAACCTATTTGTTTCTTATTAATAACAGGCAGTCTAACATACCCTTCTAATAATTCATGATCACATAACAATTCTCTTGGCAAATTGCCACTACTCAATAAAGATAACGCTTTCTGATAATCCTCAGATTCTTTTTTTATTCCTACGCATACATAACCATCTAATTGTTCCGCATAAAATAAATCTAAATCTTTCAATGAACTAATATGATCTAATCTCACTGCATCTAAAATTTCTAAGTGATCTAACCACTCTTTTCCTTGGCACAAATTTGTATAGCACAATTTTGAAAATACATTCTCTAAAATATTTAATCCTCGTATGATTGATCCCGTCGCTGGAAATAATCGTTCTATCGTATACGCAACAGTCAAAGCACATAAAGCATCATCATCTACTTGATCAACAATTTCTATTGCTTTTTTTATGCCCACACGTACTTTTCTATCCTTATCCTTTTTTACTCTATGTAACAGTAATTCCGAAAGTAAGTCATAATCTGCTTCCCTTTCTGTTGATGCTGCTGTTTTATGTGCCTCTGTTATAAGAAATTGAAATGAAGGATCAGAAAATTTTTGTAATGCCCCTTCTACTTTTAACATTTTAGGCATAAGTGCTTCTTCAAATTTTGCAACTCTTTCGTTTGCACATTGATAGGCATCTTGCGTAAAGTCCTTTCTTGCTATAGCATACATTTCATTAAAAATCTCGCGTGCTCTCTTTTCATCTATACCAGAAACATTCGTTATATTAATTATTTCAGCCTGCATCTGCTGTGCATTGTTTCCAGCCTTTTGTACTTGTTTATCGCTCATTGACATTAACTCTCCCTATTTGTGTTTGAGAAGCCTCATCCTTTGCTTTTTGTTCTTGCTTAATTTTAATATTATTAACATTGAGATTTTTTTCATCTAATACAATTGTTTTATCACTTTCGCCTATTTGTTTCTGTTTAGAAGCAGTCCCAGCTTTCTGTTTTTGTTTCATACTTTGCTTATTTACCCCTATTTTATAACCAATTGTTCCTCCTGTCACCGCCCCCAAAATTACACCTATAATTATACTAATCAACTCAGTACCCAAACCATCAAAAAACCATTCCATTTATTTTGTCCCTCTTCCTTATATCTTTAACAGCTCCGTGTAAATCTTTCTCCTAGCAGTATTTGATTTATTAGTAAATTCAACGCCATTATACCAATTTATCAGCTCCTCCTTTTGTTTATCTGAAATATCTTCTCTATGGAACACAAAATATCCAATAAGATAATTCACATAATCAGAACGATTATATTTTTCCAAATCATTATTTTCTATAAACTTCAAAGCCCTTTCCAAAGCCTCTAATGTCATTTCAAAACATTCTTTTAATTTATCTGGCTCTAAGTTACAAAGCTGATTTTCTTTTGTGTCAGATGAAATAGGTGCAAAATTATTCGAATGCTTACCAGAAACAAGCACTTCATACGCTGGATTTAATGCTGCAATTGAATATGAGACATTTGTCTTCTGCGGTGTAAAGAAATCATATCCATATTCCTGTACCTTATTACGATATACATGCGTATATTGTGTATACACATCAATACCATGTGCTTTCAATTTAGAAAATCTCATTTGAATAATACTTACACGACTTCCCGCATTATTCAAGACTTCAAACCAGTTAATCTGCTCATCCTCAGTAAGATCCGTTGCAAAATTAATTGTATATTGATAAGTCTTTATTTTATTTCTAATCTGTAATAACGCATTTACTACCATCGGCGCTGCTAAAGCTTTATTTTTCTCTGTGTAAGTAATTAGTTCATTATCATCTTTATTCAAAAGCACACCAACCGGAACCTGATTTTTCCGATATGCTTCCGCATTTATAACAAATTCTCCCTTTCCTAAATCTAACACTACACTTTTTAAATCTGGATGATTGCAATATGCTTTATAATTTGTCGTTAACCTCTGTTGCCCATCTACAACGGACATCTGCCCTCTTACAGTTTCAGAAAGCAATTCCCTTTCTATAAAGGAAACTTGTGGTACTGCAAATTCTTTTTCTGTATTATTTATTATATTAATAGAGATAGCAGATATAGGAGATTTACTTAAAAGCTGATAATTTAACAATTCAACACATTTAGCTAATGTCCAACTAACATCTCTTTGATATAAAGGCAATGTTAATTCATTTTTTTCTATATACTCACATAATGTAAAAATATATTCTTGTCTACTATTTTTTGTTGGATTAAGATTCGCAGCCTCCAGCAATTGTTTATTAATATTCATCTCGTCTCCTTTCTAGCTGCTTTTTTTAGCAGCTACTTAATTTTTTTAAATTTTATCAATTTATTTTCTATTTGTCAAGTGCTGCTACTTTTGTTCTATTTGTTTGAGCTAATTACATATATTATTAAAACCATCACATGTAGTCAAATTAAAATTATATGTACTATCTTTTATTCCGCTCATTATGATATACTAAAACCAATAAATTATCGAAAGGAGCCACAGAAATGAACACCCGTGATATTCTAAATGCTGCAAAAGAAGAATTAACTTCTTTGGACAGCCATTTAATTGATGTGCTAGATATTAAACGTCCCACATCACTAGCCTACGCAAAACAGCTTGCTAAAGTTATTTCAAAACTCTCCCCTCTCCTCGGAAATATGATTGAATTTTCCACTGTGGACTTATTAAACAAGCATGATTGGAACAACATGGGAGAATGGATAAGACAAGACCCTGGTTTTCCAGATGCTCTTTTTAAAAGCAACACTATCTCTCCCAATCCTGGCATTGAAATCAAAGCCTGGTTCCCATTTGCAACAGAAATTACTGCTCGTTTTAAAGATAGTATAACTATTTTCTCACAGGACAATATAGATATGGCATTAATCGCATGGCTACCTGAAAATGTTATTTGGGGCAAGCCCAAAATCATTGATGTCCTAGTAGTTAGCGGAAAAAGTGTAGCAGAGGCACGAGATGCTCACTATCATAGACCACCTGATTATCTTGTTTTTGAACCCGAAGATACTTCCAATCGTACTTCTAATTTACAACAAACCAATACCAATGGTTATAAATTACAAACCGATAAATGTGATGTTAAATCAGCCATCGAATTTGTCGAAAAATGGGGAGAAAGCGCGTTAGAATATAGTCCAACACCTGAATATCAGCAACGTTTAAGATCTCTATACGGACAATTTGTATATAGGCTTGATACTAATTACGCTAAAATTGACCGTATAGAGCATAAAGAAATAGAAAAATTCAAAACTCATGTATTAAATACAGATTTTCATGGTATGACAATCAAACAATGGAGTAATATATTTTCATCAAAAGATGAAGCGAAATTAGAATATGCACTAAAAACACTACTGTAAACTACTTTTAATTCGTTTTATGCCAATACTATATACATCTGGATTTATTTCAGCACCAAAACAGGTGCGTCCTAATTCAGCTGAGGCAACTGCTGTTGTACATAAACCAGCAAATGGATCCCAAATCACATCATTGATATCAGAAACCATTTCTATTGTACGTTTAATCAATTCTAATGGTTTCTGATTCAAGTGTACAGCTTTTTGATTAATTTTCAAACGTTCGCTTCCTCTCAGTTGTGGAACTTGCCATACATTTGTCACTCCAATAGGACAATAAAACTTTGATCTCATTTGTGCCCACTCATTTTTAGTTATAGGGGTTTTTCCGTTTATAGAAAAATAGGGTTTTTCTTTTTCATCACCAAATTCATTCGCATACAATGCAATTTTTTCAAACGCCTCCGCTGGTGGCATGTACCACAAATGACATTTTGTAAAATATTTCCTTGTTGCTGCGTTTTTAACTCCACAAGCTTCATTAGTTCTCGATAATGGTAATCCTGTACGTAACCATTCATAACGAAGCCACTCTTTCATACTCATTTTCTTTTCACCTACTGTAAAAATTGGACGTTTTACATATTGAACACAAACTTCTGTCACAACAGGTAAATGCCTAATAGTTTTTGTATTTGTATTTCCTGCGACATGACTCATTCCTTTATCCCATACGCAACACGAAACATATTCCCATCCGTATTTTTCTAATACCGGATGAACAGTTGCCCAGCCCACTTCCGTACACCAAAACCATAACGTAGTAAGTGGTGTTGAAAATTCACTCCACTTTTTTATGTGTGGTTCATACCATTCAGCTAAACCATTATATGAAACTAAATCTCCTGGAAATCCATTCACACCATAGGGGCCATCACAAATTATAGCCACTGGGCTTTTCCATTTATCATACACTTTCATTGCATCGCTACAATATAAATGAATATTATTAATATCCGTTTGTTCCACTTATCTATCCTCCTTATCGCAACAATGCTGAATAACATTTTCAACTTTACATTCAAAATAATTGCAAAGTCGATCTATGATTTCCATTGACACTTGTTCTCCTCTTCCCATTTTATCCATAGTAGATTTTGATATATCGGTCGCTTTCATTAAATCTTTCTTGCTCATATCATAATCAATTAACAATTTCCACAAAGGCTTATATGAAAAAGACATTTCTTTTCCCCCTCTCTAATTCTCTCTAAATTTTAATATAAAAGTATTGCATTTGCAATACTTTTATATCGATTTTAGCATATTTTATCTTATACAAATACCATTGTATATTGAACAATCTCCTCCACACAAGCCCGGATATTATTCATTCTCCCAACCCATGCCATCTGATCCTGCATCTTCAATTCTTCCGTCACGCCTTGCTTTTCTTTCATCTGCTCCACTAATCTGTCCATCATCTGATTACATTCCTCGTCAGTCTGATGCAGATGCTCATTTAACTTCCCAGCAAGTACCAACTCCAGATATAATCCCTTCCGATGCTCCTGCAAATATAACTTTCTCAGCATTCCATACTTTCCAATCGGATACTCTGACCCTTCCGGGAGGTACAGGTCTGGATAGTACAGACCGTCCTCTCCTAAAGTATAACTGATTCCATTTTCTCCCATAATGTGTTTCTCCATGATTGTCCTCCTATCTTGCTCCTCGATCTTTGTTCTGACTACGGGTATGCTGTTTATTTTTCTGTTCATTCTGTATTTCTTGTTTCTTTTCTGCCAGCTTCGCCCTAATACCATGTGCTACTGGCTCTTTTCCTGTTTCTTTCTTCCATTTTTCTATTGCAGTTCGATACTGACTATACTCAGTTTGAGAAACCTTAAAATCCTTTAAAAAATCCTGTACACTTCTATATCCGGTTTTCTGCACAATCCTTGGAAGATAATCTTTCATATCTCTAATCTGGCTTTTCAGTTCATCAATTTCTTTCTGCAATTCTTTTTTCTTTCTTCCTTTAAACCATCCCGTGACTTCTGACAGTTCTTTCTTCTTTGCAGAAAGCTGTTTTTGTTTCTGTTGAATTGCACCGTTTTGATCTTCCAGTTCTTTATTCACTTTAAATAGTTTCGGATACTTTGATGCAAGCCTCGTCATTTTAGGTTGTTCCGGTTCTGCCTTTTCTTCTTTTGTTGTCTTGACTGCTGCTGTGCTATTTTCAGCAACATGCTCTGGGTGTTCTGTTTCCGTTTGCTCTGTCTGTTTTGGCACTTCCCTGGGTTTCTTAAACAGCACACTTGCTATCAAAAACTCCAATGTCTCAACAGCCACTGTTACAACTCTGGAAAATAATTGTGGTCTGTTTCCACGCCGAGCAATTCATTTCCTGATTGGCTCCGTGATTTCTTTCCGCTTCACTTCCATTATCTTCGGTTCCGGCACTCCACTAATCAATGCCATATCAACAGCTCTGTTCCATTCCCAGCGTTTTTGGTTATCCTCTTCTATTTCCTGTGCTTTCGAATTATTTTTTCCAATTTTCTTTGTTGCAAGATACACACTGCCACGCTCAAATACCTGCACCTTCTGGCTCTCGTCCTGCACATAAATATTGATTAAATCTGTATAAGAATGCTTTACCTCATCCAGAAATGAATTGCTCTTGAAGCGTTCCTCTTTCACTGTAAACAATTTTTTCTCATATACTTCACCTTTTTTTATGATACTGCAGCCTTTCCGGATCTCACCATCTTCTCCTAATATCTCTTTTTTGGTTCGGACATGTTTTCCATTTTCATCATAAAACATATTTCTGCTGGCAATCTTAATGATTGGTTCATCCAGTAGTTTCCGTTCTGCAAATATCAAATGAATGTGATAATTGGTCTTTCTTTTATTGTGGTGCAAAGCAGCGATACACTCCATTCCATAATTCTGCTTAAAATGATTTGTAAAAAGCTGTAGCAATCTATCCGGCTGAAATTCTGTAAAACTCTCTGGCAAAGCAATGATCAGTTCTCTTGCCTCAATACATTTTCCTTCTGTTCCACTTTTTGTAAATTCTTCCTGATTACATTTTGCAAGTTCCCGCCAGAATTTCCGTTCTGTAGTTTCATAAACTGCATAGAGATTTTCCTGTTTTGCATGACTGGATATATAAGTGATTCTGCCTTTTACATTGCTTAGTTTTGTCATTTGAATAAATGAATTTCTTCCGATCGGCACTCCCTCCTTGTCTTCGGCAAAATAAATTCCGCCATTTCATTTGTGAGTGGATGCATCGGCATCCGTTTACGAACTAACTGCCGTTTCCGGCTATATTAGCTCCCGGCAGGGCGAAATACACAGAGCATAAACGAAGTTTGTGCGATGGGTGTATTTCGCTCTCAAACGCCGAGGGCTTTGTGAGATGCTTCTTACATCTACCACAACTTGGCTTTCACTTTTCATTTTGGGCGTATCCGTCCTCTTTTTCTTCCCGTATCCGGGCTTATTTTTTCACTAACAACAAACCGACTATTACTCTTCCTGTCTGCTTTATTCCGGTATCCTTGCCCGTACATACTCCAGATCTCCACAATATGGTGTTCCAACCAAATACCATTCTCTCGCCAGATTCATTTCCATTCGTGTCTTTACCCACTGATTATCAACTAGAACTTCCAGACATTCTCCGCAGTGAAATCCTGGATCAATCCATAAGTCTGAGGACAATAATCCATATCTTTTGTTATAACTGTTGTAACCTAATCTTCCTTCTCTCATGGTGTCATTCTCCCTTCATTTATCGTTCCTGCAAGGGCGCCCTGAATCAGGGCCCCCTTTTGAAAATCTCTTTGCCTCGCCAGCCAACTCCCGACTGCACCTTACCGGCTTTCTCTCTGTTTGCTATCTACAGGTGCGTGCCACGCTCCTGTCATTAGGTAATCAAGCAGAACCTTTACCATCGAAAATCTTTATGCATTCCGCACTTATCCAAATATTCTTGTCTTGCCTTTTCCCGTTCTTCCTCGGTTGGTGCTGTTTTGAATGTTGTATATAACTGACGTTTTACCATACTGTCTAATTTTTCCATCAATGCTTTTTCTATCTCCGGCAGATATTCCTCGTTCCCGGCAAGATGGTACTGGAACAATGCCAGTAATAAATCTTTGGATATCTGTACCTGTGATTTTCTTTCCATGTTTCTCCTTTCCGTGACAGTCGTGACGATAGTGACGATATTTTCACTACCGACACGCTATATAAAATACCGTCACAACCGTCACATATCGTCACGCTTGTTTTCCAACAAAGGCTAATCTGATCTTTCTTCCATCATGTCCCCGCTCCGCTTTATACTGGATTCCATATTCCAGAATCAATCGTTCCAGGCTGACATTTAATTTTCGTGATAATGCGTTCGGCTGCATTTCCACCTGCAATACTTCCACAAGCTCTGTTGCTGTTCCTACCCACTCTGGCATAGTTTCTGTTACAAGTTCTTTGATTTTTTCCAACACTGGATCTTCTGATTCTTTCCAAAGTTCTGTTTCTGTCTTGGTAAGTTCCCAGACACATCTCTCCCGATTAAAATTCAACCACAGTTTCTGATCCTGCTGGTCACGCCCTGCCACTTCCAGAACTGCCTTATTATCTGTCCGTTTTTCTTTCTGCATGACGAATGCTCCATCCGCAGCTCCAAGCAATCCATTCGTGCCAGAAATCATATCAAAACTATCGGAAGATTCCATTTTCCTTGTATGATGCACAACCAGAAAACAGATGCCATATTTATCACTGAATGCTTTCAGCTTTGTTACAATCTCGTAATCGCTGGCATAACTGAATTTATCTCCACCGACCTCTCGAACCTTCTGAAGAGTATCAATGATAATCAGTCTTGCATCTTTATGCTCCGTCACAAATGTTACAAGCTGTCTTTCCAGTCCGTCATTGAGCGATTTTGATTTTGTAGCGAAATAAAAATTCTCACTGCCTTCCATTCCAAACATCTGTGATAATCGCTTTTGTAATCTTGCATAATCATCTTCCAGTGCCAGATAGAGAACCGTTCCCTGTCTGACTGAAAATCCCCACAATGGAAATCCTTTACTGATGTGATACCCAATCTGTGCCATAAAGAATGATTTCCCAATTTTCGGCGAACCAACAAACAGGTAAGTTCCGTTATACAGAAGCCCATCTATAATCGGCAGTTTTGGTGGATATGCGGTGTCGTATAATTCCATCATGGAAACGGTTTCCAGATTATCTGGGTTATTTTTATTTGCTGATTTTGCTGTATTTTCCGCATTATTTGTGGCTTGCAGATTGCCCTTGCCGGGCAAATCTGCTATACTTTGGTTGGTTAATTTATTACTTGATGGCTGTTCCACATCTGCGCTAACAGATGCAATCGGAGCAGTCATTTTTTCTTTTGCTGTCATTCATTTTCCCCTTTCAATCCATACAATGTCTCTGCAACCAATCTCAGGGTACTCAGCAACTCTTCGTTTTCCTCACTGCATTTTTCCAGATGTTTCAATTCTTCATAAATCTCTGCCATCTGATTTCGCAATGCTTTATACACTCTTGGATTTCCCTGTACCACAATTTCCCGATCAGTTAATCGTTTTGTGATATAGTCCTGCTTGCTAAGTCCTGACACTCGGACACATGCATCAATTTGCTCTGCTTCTTCCGGTGATACCCGGAATGCTACGATTTTGTTTCTCCATCTTCCTTTACTGTCCAGATTCTTCTCCATTTGATTTTTCCATCCTTTCAATATCCAACTGTTCTGCCATCTGTGCTTGCTCACTTGGAAACAAATGTGCATATCGGTAAGTGATATCAATGCTCTCATGTCCCATTCGGTCTGCGATTGCCAATACCGTAAATCCCATATTGATCAATAACGATACATGGGAATGTCGCAAATCATGCACACGAATTCGCTTTACCCCAGACACTTTTGATCCTCTGCTCATTTCATGATGCAGATAAGATTTGGAAATCGTGAAAATTCTTTCGTCTTCCTTCAGACCGTAAAGCATTCCCATATAATCCTGCATCTCATCACATATAAATTGTGGCATCTTGATAAATCTGTTACTTTTAAATGTCTTTGGTGGGGTAATCACATCTTCCCGGTTTAATCTTTGATATGATTTGTTAATTCGCAGTGTATGCGTTGTAAAGTCAAAATCCGCTGGTGTCAGGGCAAGCAACTCTCCTTCACGGATACCACACCAGTAAAGCATTTCAAAAGCGTAGTAAGAAACTGGTTTATCCATCATCACATCTGCAAATTTCAAATACTCTTCTTTCGTCCAGAACAACATTTCCTTATATTCCTCTATTGCTATATTTCCAACTTTCTGTGCCGGATTAGAAAGCAAATGATAAAAATCAACTGCATGATTGAAAATGGCACTTAACTGGCTGTGGATTTTCCGCAGATATGAAGCAGAATACCCTTTTCCATTCGCTCTCTTAAATGCAAGCAAATGATTCTGCCATGCAATCACATCTTTTGGTTCAATTTCTGCAATCTTTCTCTCCCCAAAGTATGGAAGAATTTTTGTTCTGGCAATATTATTCTTAGTTCCCCATGTGTTATCCCGGATTCGTTCCTTTTTATCTTCTACATAAATTTCATAAAAACTTGCGAAAGTCATATCCAGTTTTGCATCATGCTTTAACATTTGTTCGTGTTCCCACATCTGCGCTTCTCGCTTCGTAGGAAATCCTCGTTTTGAAGTCTGTTTCGTTTTCCCTGTCCCGTCGGTATACCGATAAACCACTCGCCACTTCCCAGTGACATTATCTTTGTAAATACTCATACAAATTCTCCTCTCTCTTACACTTCGCTGTAACATACTTTTTTACGGAAATAATTGGTGTTTACTCTGCCAGCTACCGTAAGATAACCCAGCCTCTGTAATTCTTCATTTAGCTGTTTGACAATCTTATAAGCATAAGACTTGGAAACTCCCAGTTCCGCTGCAACTTCTTCTACGGTCATAAAAGTTCTGTTCATCACATCGCATCTCTCCTTTCTATCTTAACGTAATTTGTTTAAGTTGTTACATTTGCATGATACTAAACATTTTAATTTAAGTCAAGTGATTCTATGCGAATATTAAATTCTTTTGTTTAAGTTCTTCTTGCTATCCGAAATTGCTCATGCTATACTGAACCTAAACAGAATTGTTTTATTTTCTATCACAATTAATTACGGCAACACGAATGACCACTATAAGGAGGCAAACAAGAATGGCAATCGGACAACGTATCAAATTTTTTCGCAACCGCAAAGGCATGACACAAAAGCAACTCGGAGAACAACTGGGATTCATGGGAAAAACCTCAGATGTCCGCATGGCTCAGTATGAATCTGAAGCCAGAGTTCCTAAGATTGATCTTGTAAAACAAATGTCTCAGATCTTTGATATCAATACTCATGCCTTAACAGTTCCAGATATTGATACTCACATAGGTCTGATGCATACACTATTTGCACTGGAAGATATGTATGGTCTAAAGGTAAAAAATGTAGATGGGCAGCCTAATCTCTGCCTTGACTCTTCCATATCTACTCCCGGCTCATCTGTCGATGAAATGCTTCGTTCATGGATGGAACAGGCTGACAAACTGAAAAACGGTGAAATCAGCAAGGAAGAATATGATGAATGGAGATATAAGTACCCGGAACTGGATACTTACCAGAAACGTGCCAAGGTACCATCTCAGGAACTGAGTGATTACCTCGTAAAAGAATTGACTAAAAAAGAAAAATAAAAGAAGAAAATAGAAAAACCTTACCGATATTCAGTTTTTTACTTCTGAAAATCAGTAAGGTTTCTTTATATACGTTATGAAATAAAATTTATATCTCTTGAATAATCACAAAATGTTGCCATTTTGTTGCCAATCACTAAACAAATTTGTTTGTAACCCGCATGAATACTGGGTTTCTATGATTGCGTGGATTATTCGAACTCAATCGTTCCAGGCGGCTTACTAGTAAGATCATAGAATACGCGGTTTACGCCCTTAACTTCATTAATAATACGGTTCATCACCTTATTAAGTACTGCATAAGGAATCTCAGCAGACTCCGCAGTCATGAAGTCAATGGTCTTAACGGCGCGGAGCGCCACTGCATAATCGTATGTTCTGAAGTCTCCCATTACACCTACGCTTCGCATATTTGTAAGGGCTGCAAAGTACTGGTTCGGCATCCAGGACGGATCTTCTCCGTGTTCTTTTTTGTAGTCGGCGGCTGCATTGTCGACTTCTTCACGGTAGATGTAGTCTGCATCCTGTACGATGCGTACTTTTTCCTCGGTGACTTCACCGATGATACGGATTCCAAGTCCCGGGCCCGGGAATGGCTGACGGAATACCAGTCTTTCCGGAATTCCAAGCTCAAGGCCGGCTTTACGGACCTCATCTTTGAACAGGTCACGAAGCGGCTCAATGATTTCTTTGAAATCAACGAAATCCGGAAGACCTCCTACGTTGTGATGGGATTTGATCACTGCGGATTCTCCGCCGAGACCGCTCTCTACAACGTCCGGATAAATGGTTCCCTGTGCAAGGAAATCTACAGCGCCGATCTTCTTGGCTTCTTCCTCGAAGATACGGATAAATTCCTCACCGATGATCTTACGTTTCGCCTCAGGCTCTGTAACGCCGGCAAGCTTGTCGTAATATCTCTGCTGTGCGTTCACGCGAATAAAGTTCAGGTCAAACTGACCATTCGGTCCGAATACACCTTCAACCTCATCACCTTCATCCTTACGAAGAAGGCCATGATCTACAAATACGCAGGTAAGCTGCTTGCCGATCGCTCTGGAAAGAAGTCCTGCTGCCACGGAGGAATCTACACCACCTGACAGGGCAAGGAGAACTTTTCCATCACCGACTTTCTCGCGGATCTCTTTGATCGTATGTTCAACAAAGGCATCCATCTTCCAGTCTCCGGCACATTCGCAGACACCAAGTACGAAGTTGGACAGCATTGTCTTTCCTTCTACTGTGTGCAGTACTTCCGGATGGAACTGGATCGCATACAGTTTCTTCTCTTCATTCTGTGCAGTTGCTACCGGACAGTCTGCAGTATGTGCAGCGATCTCAAATCCCGGTGCAGTCTGGGAAATATAGTCTGTATGGCTCATCCAGCAGATTGTTTTGTCGGATACATTTTTGAAGATCCTGGAATCTTTCTTATCGATGAGAAGCTCTGTCTTACCGTATTCGCTGACATCTGCCTTCTCAACTTTTCCGCCAAGGACATGCATCATAAGCTGTGCTCCATAGCAAAGTCCAAGTACCGGAATACCAAGCTCAAATAATTCCTTCTGGTAAGTCGGTGAATCTGCCTCATAGCAGCTGTTTGGTCCGCCGGTAAGGATGATTCCCTTAGGATTCATCGCTTTAATCTTCTCAAGATCTGTCTTGTAAGAATAAATTTCGCAATATACATTGCATTCTCTGACACGTCTTGCAACCAGCTGATTGTACTGACCGCCAAAATCAATGACAATAACTAATTCTCTTTTCAAGGCTTTCCTCCTGTTATTTATAACATCTTTAGAATCTGTTACTCATTATAAATGAGTACATGCACTTTTACAATGCTAATTTTATCTCCCGCCGGAATTTTTATTTTCCGGAAAAATTTTTCACTGCTTTTTTTGCCTGCTCATCCCAGTAAGCGCAGTCATTTCTTCCAATTACCTCCGATGTAAACGGAGTACCGTCATTCTTCTTATAATGTCTGGTCGCCCGGAAAACATATTTCGCACCGACATAAACGATCGGTACGTTGAAAAATACGATCAGAATATTTCCAAGATCAGAAAATGCCCAGAGATTTCCAAGCTCCAGTCCTGCGATATTACAGAGGATACCAAATGCGGCAACAAAAAGACCGATACAGCGTACAAAATTAATACAGATCTTATCCTTGCGGATACGGTTGGCTGCGATTTCCGAAAAGCTAATCATTCCAAGCAGACAGGTAAATGCAAACAGGCAGAAACATAAGGTTACAAGAAATGTAACGATCCCGTTCATTGCAGTTCCCGGAGTCAGCACAGCAATGGACTCCGTATATTTGGGAAGTTTATCAAGAGCCTGCCAGCTTTCCGCATCTGCTCCTGTCCAGCAATGTGCCATAACTACCACAAATCCGGTAAGTGTACAGATCACAATGGTATCAAGAAAAACTCCCAAAGAAGCGATCACACCCTGCTCACATGGATGCTTTGCGTCAGCTGCTGCCGCTGACATGGTAATCGTTCCCTGACCAGCCTCATTGGACATCAGGCCTCGTTTTACGCCCTGTGCAAGAACCGTTCCAAAAACACCTCCAAAAAATGCATCCGGCTTAAAGGCTCCTGCAAACACACTTCCGAAGAAATACGGAATACGGGTAAAATTCAATATGATAAGAAGTAACACTACTACCATATAGAGCACCGCCATCACCGGCACCATCATATCTGTCCATCTGGATACTTTTTTGATTCCGCCAAATGCGATAGCTGCTGTGAGGATTACGATCAGCGTACCTACTATATAATAGAAGGCTGATCCGCTTGGAATGGTTTTTCCGGTTACGATCTCTGCCATGCGTCCTACTGATGAAACAACGTTAAAGCCCTGTGCCGGTAGACAGCAAAGCGCATACAGAATATACAATACCGAAAGAAAAACACCGATCCATACCTTATTTCCAAGAAGCTTTCTCCCATAAAAAGGAAGACCTCCTACGAACTCATCGTCCTTCTTCTCCTTGAAAATCTGAGCAAGGACACCCTCCATGTATGCAACTGCCATCCCGAAAAACGCAGATATCCACATCCAGAATAGGGCCCCCGGTCCACCCACTGCAATAGCACCTGTTACGCCCAGGATATTTCCCGGTCCTACACGCATAGCTGAACTCAGGAAAAACGATGCAAGCGGCGAAATTCCTGTTTCCACAACACGTTTCTCCGTCATGGTTCGGATTCCTTTTTTAAAGTAAGTCACCTGCATAAAACCGATCCTGAAACTGAAAAAAATCCCGGACCCAAGAAGTAATATGATCGCAAAGGATATATTTCCCAGAATCGGGATACTGCTGTACCAGTCAAAATTCGTGGGGAACTCCCACAGAAAATCAGACAGTGGACCGATAAAGCTGAACACTCCATTGATCGCCTCAAACACTTTCTCCATAGCCATCTCCTCCCTTTTCATCTGAATACCTCAGAATTGAACCATCTTTCCGGATATTACATTTTCCGCTGGACATAAAATATAGATATATTCATTTATACCCCTCAGAAAAATTTCCGCACCTGTTCATATAACATGTGTACCACATCCATCCTCATTCATTTCCCCTCCGGATTTTTATGCTATGGTTTATTATACCGTATCGGCTTAAAAAAGTCTTATTTATTTTCACTATTTTTGTACAAATTTCAGAATTTTCTATTCTTACAAGCCCCACCGACTGCTATTGCTTTTCGCACCCCCCGCAGGGGACTTACTTGATTCGAGTCAAGCGGATATTCGCAATCCGCTTCGCTACGCGGCTCTACACCGAATAACTGCTTCGCAGTTTATCAGACTTTATAAGATATTTAGACTTTCCTCACAAATTTTTAAAACGCTTCTCACAGTTCCATCACATTTTGACGGTATATTAGTAATCAAATAAAGCACAAAGCTTTTTCATCTTATAGATCATTACTTATTTTTCTTTTCATACTCTGCCGGGTCCCTTCCAAGACCCGGCCCTCCTTTTTATCTTCTTACAAACTCCCATAGTATACCATCCTTTCTTTATTCAAAAGGATCTATACCTATAATCATGGTGTCTATATTAGACATTCTGATTCTATCTGATGATCGACATTTTCATCTCGGTCCATTTACTCCGCATCACTTCACGCCCAGATATCCTTATCCCCCCTGAAACCCGAATAAACACAACAAAAAAACACCGTCCCCGCAGCTCTATATCTGCAAAAACAGTGCCTTTAGTGCGTCTTCAGGGGTTCGAACCCTGGACACCCTGATTAAGAGTCGCACATCGGCTTCCATTCATGCTAAATTCTGAAGTCACAAAGGGTTTTATCAGATTTTGTTAATTTAGACTTCCTGATTATATAGTATAATCCTTTTATATTTTAATAAAACTTTATCTGTTTTTTCTCCAACTGTCAACTAAATTCTCACACATTTTACTATCATTTCTTCATTCTGTGTAGACATCAACCAGCTTAAGAATATCCAGAAAAAACAAGCCCTTTTTCCAGTTGAAAGCACCCCGGGATAAATACAAAAAAAGATGCAAAATAAACGATTTTCCACGATTCTATCCAGTACAATAAGATTAGAAAAAGTAGTAAATCTGACGTATACGAAATTAGTAGTAAAATCGGTGTCAACATCCCAGGTTGGCGATGTAGATGCAGTGGTAAAAATAACGTTCGTCAGAAATACCACCACAGGAGGAAGAAAACATGAGTAAAGAATACGGCTATGCCAGAATCAGTACACCGAAGCAGAATATCGACAGACAGGTGAGAAACATTCTTGCCGAACATCCACATGCACACATGATTAAAGAAGTATTCACCGGGACGAAATTCCAGGGGAGGAAGGAGTTGGATAAACTTTTACGGACCGTCAAATCTGGTGATACGATCATCTTTGATTCCGTCAGCCGAATGTCCCGTAATGCAGAGGAAGGCTTTCTCCTATATCAGGAACTTTTCAACCAGGGTATTAACCTGGTGTTCCTGAAAGAGCCACACATCAACACAGACACGTACAAGAGGGCTTTACAGGGCGGTATTCCGGCCACAGGAACCAACGTGGATTTTATCCTGGATGGCGTGAATAAGTACCTTCTGGCATTGGCCAAGGAGCAGATCAGGCTTGCATTCGAACAGGCTGAGAAGGAAGTACAGGACTTACACCAAAGAACCGCAGAGGGAATCGAGACGGCTAGGTTGGCAGGTAAGCAGATCGGCCAGAAGCCCGGAACACACCTGGTTACAAAAAAGTCCGTGGCCGCGAAAGAGATAATCCTGAAACATAACAAAGCCTTCGGTGGATCACTGAATGATATCGAGACAATTCGACAGGCAGGGATCACCAGAAAAACGTTCTACAAGTATAAGAAAGAACTACTGTCAAATACTGTTGCTTAAATCGAACGTACAGGAGAAATAAGCCTCTATTTTCGAAGCAGTCAAAGAAGTAAGTGTAGGCCAGGAGATGCAGCGACCAGATTTGAGCCATACAGTGTGATTTGCTTCTTACCTGCACGGATGCTGCCTCATGAATCACTACAAAGATACAAAGAAACGAAATGCCTGGACAGCTTATTACGGTTGTCCAGGCATTTTTTGTTATCGATTATGTTATGGCTCAAGCTCAGAAAAAATGAGCTGTATGTTGGATATTCAGGAGTATCCAGGTTTGGATGAAATACTGCTTACGACCTAGAAAATTACTGGTTGTATCTGGAATAAACAGTGTTGCGGAGGCACTTGAAATGTTGTTATCGTACGCGCGCAGGCAGTGTTGAAGTCCTGCTGGTTTGTCTGTTTATCCGCTGTAAGTTTCCGTCATGTTACTACAAAATATCCGCAGAAATCCTTTACTACATACGAGAAAATCATCATTTGCGAAATTTTTGCACTCTCTAAGGCTTGCAAAAAAATTTCGCATTCCATCAAAACTCATTAAAAAATCACGATCATCTTCTCTCGTATTCACCTCTATAAGCTCTGGTCTGTGTCTGATGGAACATACTTACAAACATCCTGTATCTCACAGTTCAAAATCCGGCAGAGATCATTTAATGTTGTTGTGTTCACTGGCTTATTTTTCCGCAGTTTATCAATGGTAGCACTTGACACATGATACCTGTTAATAAGCGTATATGTGGATTCTGATGATTTCTTTAGTGTATCCCAGAATGGACTATAAACTATCAACGCGACCTCTCCCTTCTATATTTCAGAATACGGGATAGTCTTATTGTTGACTATAGTCATTAAAATAACTATAATGTAGTAAAAATGTTACATTCCAAGGAGGATCACAGAATCATGGATATCATAGATCAGCTTTACAACTCACATGTAAGTGCAGCCACACTGGACGCCCTGGACAAGTACCGTATGCATAAGGATCAGGCTTTACATGGTTATCATGTTCTTAAAAAACAACTCACAGAAGATCAGGCAACCGCTCTGGATCAGGTCATGGATGAGAACCTTAATCTTCTGGCAGACGAGTTGGAGCAGAATTTCAGAAACGGCTTCTGTCTTGGAGTGAAGATGATGTGTGAAGTGTTCGGGAAATAAAAAAAGCGGACAGCTTTTATACTGTCCACTCTCTTTTTTTCCATTCTTCTGTACATATTCTAATGTATTCTATTCGCTACTATAATACCTGATCTCATCCACTCATACGCAAGCCGATTTGCATCCCTTGTAATAGCTTCTCCAGTTACAATATCACCCTGCCGGACACTTCTTCCTGGCATAATAACATACACCTCATTACCAATACCCGCACGATCAGCAGCTTCGCTAAGTGCCAAAATATCTTCTGGTGTTTCTGTTCCTGCGTATAACCGCCTCATATTCGGCTGTAAGTAGTCCAACATATCGTGCATTTTGGATAATAAGAAACGCATATTTTTAGGATTGCAGTTTACTTTTAAATTTCTCATCGCTTCTGCCCTGGTATTAAATGGAACATAGCTCGAACAATGATGTACTTCCACACCCATTCTGTCCCGGTTTTTCCTGAATGCTTTCAGACCTTTTTTCTCTATACATTCAGCAGCCTTCTCGTCAATATATGGTAACTTATCCGCAAATACCAATCCAACAATCGCTTCTCGTGGATAGGCATCTTTTTTGATTCTAACCTGCAAACGCGGACCGCCCTGTCCATAATATAACGCTACACGATACCCAGCTTTCTTACTTCCCATTACTCGGACAATCGTACCTTGGTCAGACACCCACCAGTTTTTAGGCAATCCATGTCTTGCCTTATAGAACCGCTGCTGCCTGTTCTTTTTCGTATCAGCTAAATAGCATTGTCTGAATTCTTCTCCTGGTTCTGGAATATATGTGAAGTCTTCTCCATTTAATGTCAACGGTGTTCTGTTCTTATTCCATTCTTCAAAGATTTTTGCATAAGCTCTACTATTTTTTCTGTCTTTTTTCATCGTTATCCTTCCTATACTTATGTATATAAATATTCACTTTGTTAGAGGAAGCGACATTTGATACTATCGCTTCCTCTAAATCTGACTTTCTCTTTACGAAGCTGTTTTTTTCAAATCTTCTTTCAAATCTTTTTGAACTACTACATACATAAAAGCAAGAAATTCTTCTACAGTAGGATTTTCTCCGTACAACGCTTCCAAAATAGCTAACTTCAAATCTCCATCTTCACCTGACAGCATATGGTTCATCGCAATTTTTATGTAGCTTTCTACCTGCTTTATTGCTACACCATATTTCTTCCCAATGATGTCAAATATTTCTCTACATTTTTCATCATTTTCTGTGGTGAATCTACCACTGCCTTTCGCCGCTGCAGCATCTTCCCCAGCAAGTCTTCTACCCATGAGAAACATGCTTGTGGCCAACCATTTGATTCCTTCAAAGTGCTCTTCTGAAAAAGCTGGGAGCTTTCTCACATCATTGTTGTTTAAACAACTCATTTTTTTGTCTCCTTTTCTGACTTTCGAGTATAAGAAACAAACCAGTATGTGACTCCATCACCCGTTTTCAGTGGCAGACATATTCTTATACCCATGTCCTATATAGCTTAATTGTCAAGGTACATTAACAGACTTGTCACGAAATGAAGAAAATGCTATACTACATTTGATAAGATGTATAGGCACTGATTCATTCGTGAATTTGTCCTAGCTCGGAAAGAATGTGCTACCATTTCTTCCGATATAAACAGGTCTCAGGGTTTGCCTCTGAGGCCTGTTTGTTTGTTACATATGTACTATATCATACCCATCTTACTTCGTCAATATTTTTTCAACATTTATTTATATATTTCAGTTGCTTTTATTGTATTATTATTAATCGCAACATTTTTTAGTTGCAGTTTTATTTTTTATGTGTTACATTATATAGGAAAGGATGGTGCACAATCATGAAAAATTTTAAAGTAGATAATACTATTGAACTGGCTTCAGAGCTTACTCAGTTACGGAAAAATCATCCCCAAAACGGAAAAGTGATATCAAAAGAACGGCTTTCGTTAGCTATGGGTAAAGGACGAACCTGGTTGTCTCAAGTTGAAACACGAAGACTGAAGAAAGTAGACTCAACTGACATCGTAAAATTATACTCTCTAATATTGGACGTTGACATCCAAGCTGCCGAGGAAAAGTTTTTAGAATTTTATGAGCCGTATATTGAAGACCTAAAGAAATTTGATAGTGTATTAAATAAATTTACTGCCTCTATTAAAGAGCGATACTCTGCCTCAAAAACATACAAAGAACATAGAGATTTGTCTCTCTTTATACAGAATATATATTCCAATTTTATCAACAATTGCGAAGATTTTGAATATCTCCTTGATGGTTTAGATTTATCTTTATTAAACACTGTTCCCAAATGGACACGCCTTTCTATATTAGATAAAATGAACTCCTTAAAAGATGATGTTTATTACTTAAAGAAAGAAAATATATTAAAATCCTTAACTTGTGAGACCTCAAATATTTATATCTCTTTCAATGACAAAAATGATGGTATATTCAATGGTTTTAAAATTTTTTATATCGGACTAAACCTCTTAAATAAACTTTTGTTTTTTTATCAAGAAAATAATAATTTACCAGATGAAAAAGACTTAGACATCATCAACAATTTCTCCGAAGCTATAAACGCTTATACTGCTTTTTATTTTTCACGCTTCACGACATCTGATATTTCCAAATTAACAGCACTCTCTTTTGATGCCTTATGCCAATTATACACTGATTTAAAAAAACATTATTACATCTTAGATAAAGCTCCTATTTGGAATGAATTGTCGTCCACTCATAATGAAGTACCCTATTTCAAATCAGAGCAGGACGATTAATCCTGCTCCATCGTATCCATGATACTCTGAACATATTTATCCGCCTGTGCTAACTGCTTCGGGTCCGTAACATCCTTTACAGAATCCCTGATCTTACCAATAGCCTCAGCACCTTTATTCATGGCAAGATCCTGAAGATTATCCTTCAAGTCACCACTGGCATTACTTAATTCCGGGAATTGCTGGATCAGATCTGCCATATCAGAATTCTGGAATGTACCGTTTGTTACGGATTCCATAGCAGACTGGATATTCTTCATGTCAGACTGGAAGTTATCTGTTACAGTATCAATGTCAGTAGCAGTATCTTCTGCTGCATTCTTAAACTTAGAAGCGAATGTGACAGATTCCTCTGGAGTTTTCTTCTTAGCTTCCTGTGCTGCCTCGAAGTTTTTCTTAGTGGTTTCCTCATTCCACTTCATCTGCTTAGGATTATAGTTGTTGTCCTGGAGATAATCCCAGAAGTTCTCAAGCTCTTCATCCGTTTTATCTTTGAAGAAATCAGATTGTCCAAGACCATCCTTACCGAATATGTCCTCAAG
>NZ_JBDGAB010000060.1:0-22842 GCF_040910705.1 Blautia sp. RTP21359st1_E11_RTP21359_211015 | reverse complement strand
GGAAAAGGCTTCTCTTCATAATGAAGATAAGATTAAAGTAATGAAAGATGGTCAGAGCAAAAAAGCCACCTATTACAACCATATCCATACCCTGTTTTCGTTATACTCCTTATCACGGAAACAGCAGGATATTATGTGCAATATGTGTTTTATGCCTTCATCTGGTATTTCTGCCCGTATATTTTCCAAATGGCTGGAGCTGCCTACTTTAAATGACGTGAATGATCTGATCGAGACAGGTTTTGTACAGTCAAGTCTCCGGCATACTATTTCTCTGCATCCAATGATTCAGGAAATTGCAGTTTCCGAGACCGCACCTTCTGTTACAAGCTGCCACACGTTATTGGATTCTCTGCAAAAAATATGTTTGATGCATGGCATTGAAGTTAGCTATTATAAAAAATTATTTCAAACAGTAGAAAACATCATGCTTTTCATTGAAAAGGACGATATTCCCCAATACCTGTTATTTTTAGAAGATGTTTTTCCATATATGGAGAAGTACCACTATCAAAAGGGTATGAAAAAAATCATCCAGGAACTACAGCATTTTATAAAAGCAAATACTTACGGGACTGCATCTGACCGTGCCTTACTATTGGATTATCAGGCAACTCTGGAACCCAAAACAGAAAAAGCGATAAAATTAGAAAAAGAAGCACTTGCTCAAATAAAAGAAACCACAAAAGAAAATGCCCACCTGGTTTCCAACCTCCATTCCAATCTTGGAGGGCTTTACCGAATCAACGGACAACTTGATCTCGCTAAAAGGCACATGAAAATGGGTATCTCTCTTTTACAACAATACCAGCTTCTTTATACTAATGACAGTATTCCTCAGATTAATAATTATGCTGTCCTCTTAATTGAAATACAAGAACCTGACCTTGCCCTGTCTGCTCTTCAGAAATTAGCACAGATTATCAAAGAATATAATTCAAACCACTGTTTGGATTATGCCCAGGTACAGGAATCCCTTGGAAGTATCTGCCTGATCACTGCAAATATTTCGCAAGCGAAAACCCATTTTAAAAAAGCCTTGAAAATTTATGAGGATATATGGGCAGACGAACCCGAATTGATTGAAGAAAAATATCAAGCAATTCAAGAATTGTATCCACAAGCTGGAATTGCTCTGGCAAAAAGTATTCTTCTCACCAAGCACTAACGGTTCCTACAAACACTTGTAAAATATATTGCCTCAATAATGTAAACGCCTAGTTTTGAGATACACTCCAAGACTAGGCGCTTGTCCATTTCCATTTTTTCTTAGACATGGAGCGTTTACATAAGGATCACTTTTCTTTTTTTGACACTTTTCGCTCCTCCTATCTCAAATTTTTTATAGTCTAGGTATATTGCCTTCATCAATGCCTGAGAACTTGTAAATATGCTCCTCTGCTTGTTCAATCTGCGATACATTACAATCATCTCGTCATCAACCTACTGTTTGATACAATATGTCAAATGCATAGTGGCTCAGTTCTATTAGAAATTTATATCTCTACATATGCTTGTGATAATTCCGACGCATACAGCGCCATGGAATGATTTATCGTCTTTATACTCACTTGGATCGCATTTAGAAGCCAAAAAAGATTTATGAACAATCCTTTGATTCCTGTTATTTCTCATATGATAAGGTATACCGTTATCAATCAATGCGAGCTTAATCATTTGCACTATTCCTATTCTTACCTGTTATATATCCAAGCCAAATATCGCATATTTATTATTCTCATGATAAACCTTGTAATTCTATGGTCAATAAAAATTCAAGTGTCGCTGAACCCTAATATGCTTCTCCAATCACACTGCCATCATAAGCATTGATCACATAAGAAAGCTCCTGTAGAGAATTTCCACCAATACTTTCCCTGACAGTAAAAATCCATGCTGGAACCAACCATGCGTGTTTCGGCTCCTGATAGGCTGTGGTATAAGTATACTGCAATTTTGCGTTTACCACATCATACTCCAGTGCGGTAGTGTCGTTGGCAGACTGGCCTTTTCCGGAATACCAATAAAAAATCTGATCTGTCAGCTTTGCCTGTATTTTTTCAAAAGGCAGAAGCTTTGTATTTTCCGTCACCGTACAGACTTCTTCCGATATCCCATCCCATTTAAAATATTTAATTCCTTCCTCTGTTATCAGAATAGAGATTGTTTCTACCTGGAACGGAGGCACATAACTATCCACTGTTTCTTCCGCAACCACGCCATCAGGAACTGAAGTAATACCCTCTACACTTTTCGAAAAACAATACAGATATCCCGGTAATCCTCTATCCAGATCTCCCTGCCACAAAGCATCACTACCAAGTCCCAGACCATTGCGCTCTGAACATGCGCCATTCGGGAACCACACGGTACGATCAGAATCTACAAGGCCCATTCCATCGATACCTAAATCCTCTAAAACTTGTTCTGCCTGTTCCTTTCCATCTTCCTCTGTAAAGGTGATCTTGTCCATGCACTTTCGATACGCATCTGCCAGTTCATGAAATTTCTCTGTATAGCCGTTGGTATCCATGCCAAAGCTACTGTAATACTCACTCTGCATTTCCTCAGTTTCTATTGTTTCTTCTTCTATAAAATTAGAACCCTCCATCCAGAGAAAACTACTGTCATTGTCAATTTCCTGATTATACCGCTCTGCTTCTATATATGCCTTCCTGTCCTCGCCCACATCTGCAGTAAAATAATCCTCTGTATCTGTGTTTTCCAATTCAGTACTCATCCAACTCCGTGCCGCTTCCACACCGTGATCCTCTGTTTTTTTTTGAAATTTTATCTCCATCTTTTCCGGTGCAGACGCTTCATCCGGTGCAAGCTCCATCCCCTCTCGGGTTGCGTTTTGAATCCCTGCAATCGATGTAGAATATGCTGATTGCAAGTAACTTCCTTCCTTGCTGGAAATCCTGTCTAACACTTCCTGATACGCATCCTTTGTCACCATCTGTGGCATATATAGTTCCTCACCGTCCGTAAAATAATCAATCAATCCATTCAGTTCTTCCTGCGTTAACTCGTGATTTTGCATCTCTATGACTGGAAGATTGCCAATGCTTTGTTCGCCCAACTTAATATCTGCCTGGATAACCACACGGTCGTTGCTTTTCTTTTCTTCAAATTTCCAATGCGTTGGAACATTTGTCTCTCTCTTTTCTCCTTTTTTAAGAGGTTCACAGACAGCCGCCTCGCTAATCCCATCCACTTTGCTGACTACCGAACTCTCCTCTGGTGTTTCCTGACAGCTGGAAAGAATAATACACAACGCACCTACCATAATTGCTAGAACACTTTTTTTCATTTTTCCTCCATATATCTTATAGAATTGTCGCTTTTTCACGAAACTTCAATTATAAACTCTTTCCCCCGTATTTTTATTTTATCTGCGTCAGGACACCTGCATCCATCTCACAGATCGTATCGCAGAGCCATTCGATCTCCAGCATGTTATGTGCTGCGATAAGAATAGTCTTCCCTCGTTCCTTTAATCCCCGCAAAAGCTCGCAGACCTCTCCTGCCCCCTGCTTGTCCAGACCATTAAAAGGCTCGTCCAATATCAAAAGCTCCGGATCTTCCATGATTGCCTGTGCGATACCAAGACGTTCACGCATTCCAAGAGAATACTGTCCTACCTTCTTTTTAGACAGAGGATCAAGCCCTAGGGCACGCATCGTCGCCCTCACATCGTCATCGGAAATACGGTGTTTCAGAGACGCCAGTCTCTTTAAATTCGCAAAACCGCTGAGATCCAGAAAGAAGCCAGGGTTTTCAATGATAATGCCTACGGAATCTGGAAAGTCCAGCTCCTTCCCGATCTGTTTTCCCCCTACGAGCACTGTGCCGCTCTCAGGTTGTAAAAATCCACAGATGCATTTAAACATTACGGTTTTCCCTGAACCGTTAAACCCCATAATCCCATGAATCTTCCCTTTTTCAAAATCATGGGTAATGTTCTTTAATACTTTTTCTTTTTGAAAGGATTTTGTCAGTCCCTTCAACCTGATTGCATATTCCATTTTGCCCTCCATTTATTCGTTTGTCTGCGTAAAAGAGAAATTATAGCCCTTAATTCGGACGGCTGACAAGCCGATCAGCGCTATGATTAATATTGCAAATATGAACATGCTCATCCCGATCCCTGGCAGGTAATCATAACCAAAGCTGTGCATGGGAAAGGTAGCTTGGTTCAACGGAGACAGCCAGCCGCAGAACACGTTCGCCCTATATTCCTGACTTTCTGTAAAATGAAACAGTTTCCGGAAAACATCTGGGTTCAGCAGGAGCCCATACAGACTGACTGCAAAAGCACCGATCACCCCTGCCATATTTCCCGCAGCCAGATTTAAAAACAACATGAGAACTGCGATAAAAAGAGTATATAAAAGTACAAGTCCAAACACTATTGCTGCGCACATATAAGGAGTTGAGCTTTCCATTGTTTTTATGGAAACAGGAACGGTTATGCTCTCCCCACCGCCATAGCCCAACATTGCCGCTGTTTCGCTCCACACATTTCCCGTAAAGGAAAAGGGAGCTCCCATAATTCCAAGCATCACAGCCAAAAAAATATTATAGATCACAGTCGCCAGGATCACATAGATAATCTGACCCGCAAGCCATATCTTCCGTTTTGTGCGTACAAGCCAATACGGAGTTGCCTGACTGATAAATGGCATGTCCGCAAAGAGCAGGATTAAAAGCAGGGAGGACAGCATAACAGAGGATGCATCCCCATATGTCCAAATAAACGGCTCGAATACCTGAAGGATTGTCTCATATTTTATCGCATGGGAAATAATCTGATCCGACAGCATCAGACATAATATAGCTGCCAAAATAAAGGTCATCCAGATCCTCGGACTTTTTTTCCATCCATAGAAATTCTGGCCTGCAATCCAAAAAGCCTGTTTAATATCACGCATACCGCAACCTTCTTTCTATTGCGCACATAAAGATCAGTGCCGTTAAAAAACTTCCAACCGCTAATATAGCAATGCAGAAGATATCATTGTAGTAAATAGACGCCGCCCAATAGCGGGGACTCAGAAAGAATGCTTTTTGATAGTAACGCTCCTGAAATACGGTCAGGACATAATAAAGAATAAAAGGAACGGCATAGGACATATAGCGATTTTTTGTTATGACAGCCGACGTACCGCCAATTAGCGCCCAAAAAGCGCCATTTAAAAACAATCTCAGAAAGCTTACCGCCGTTCTGCCCACAAGCACTGCCATCTCATAATTTCCGTCAATCAGAGAAGGATACTGACCGAACCTCAGTATACAGATTACAAGAAGGAACACCATGGCTAAAAAAGCTGTCAAACCTCCGGAGACCAACAATCCTGCTGCTTTTCCTACGAGATACTGTTTTCTCCCTGAACGGATATAACTGAACAGAAAAAAACGACTGTGCAGCTCAGCCTCCGTATTCTCTCCACCCGCAAAAGCAACGGCAATGGGAACAAACAGAAGCATATTAACGCTGTTCATACAATAGGTGTATGCTACGAACCAGCCTGGTCCTTCTGCAGATCCGCCTGCATTTATGATCTTCTGCAACATCTCATGCTCAGACATCAGGGTAGCCGAAACGATTAGAAAAATCCCCAAAATAAAGCGAATGCTTCGAATATTGTTTTTTATGTCCGTTGCCAACACATTTCTCATACGCTTTTCTCCTCACTTCAAACAGCTATAGACTTGATTTTTTTATTTTTATAAAATCCTAGTTTTTTGCAATAATATCACTATTTGTATAAAACTACACTCCTTATCAAACAACAGTTAAGGACTTGCAAAAACTGTTGTTCCTACTGAAAGCATTGCAACAGCTGTAAAAATTGATAATATTTTAAATTTTCTATTATTCTAAGTTCTACAAATACATAAGCCGCCAGTTAAGTACGATTAGTTTTATTATAATTCAATAAATTCCATCCAACTTTCCACATTTTATTGTACAATTTTACCATTTATATAATAACATGTCAACATTTAATGAACGTTTATAACAAAAAAATGCAGGGCTATAAAAAACTAAAGAAATTGCTCTATTTTACAAAATTATATCCTATTTTTCAATTCCAACTCAATTTTCCCTCAATGTCTTTTTCCTCCAACTTTCGTATGCTTATCTCACAGCAAAGCAGTACCACACCGGTACAGCCTGCTGAATTAATCAATACGAAAATGGAGGTGTTTTTTATGCGAGAACTCAGAAACACAAAAATCATTGCTGTAGATCACGGCTACGGCAACATGAAAACAGCAAATACCGTCACACCAACCGGAATCAAAGCCTATGAAACAGAACCCATCTTCACCGGGAATATTCTGGAATATAACGGCATTTACTACCGGATTGGCGAAGGACACAAAGAATTTATCCCAGATAAAGCTATGGACGAAGAATATTATCTTCTAACTCTCATGGCGATTGCAAGGGAACTGAATGTCTTTTCCATCCGTGAAGCAGACGTTCATCTGGCTGCCGGGCTTCCTCTGACATGGATCAGAAACCAGAGAGAAGATTTCCGTTCCTATCTGCTCCAGAATCCAGAAGTCCATTACCGATTTAACAGCAAAGAGTATCATCTCCGTTTTGTGGGATGCAGCCTTTACCCGCAGGGATATCCGGCTATCGTAAACCGACTTGGAGATTTCAAGGGGACAAATCTTCTTGCAGATATCGGCAACGGAACCATGAACATTCTGTATATCAATAATAAGAAAGCACAGGAAAGCCGGTGCTGGACAGAAAAGTTTGGCGTAAACCAATGCATGATTGCCGCTAAAAACGCTGTTCTGGACAACTTCGGAGTAAAGATTGAAGAATCTACCGTAGAGCAGATTCTGCGGTTTGGAACCGCTGACATTTCAGCGTCTTATCTGGATTGTATTACTGCTGTTGCCAGACAGTATGTCACAGATATTTTTGCCACGCTCCGCAAATATGAATACAATCCTGGCCTGATGCGCCTGTATGTGGTCGGAGGCGGTGGATGCCTGATCCGTAACTTTGGAGCGTATGACAAATCACGAGTTACCATCCTTGATGATATCTGTGCCACTGCCAAAGGTTATGAATCTCTGGCTTATATGAGCCTGAAAAGGAGGGGATAAGCCATGCAGAACCATATCCGCAACACAAACCTGCGATTTAATCTGGACAAAGACCAGCAGCGGAGAGCCTGGGAATATTTACAGACGATGGACAGACAGAATTTTAAATCTTACAGCCAGGTAATCTCCCTTGCACTGGTCGATTATTTTGACCGCTACTACCGCACTCAGGCTGATCCCTATCTGGAAACAAGGGAACGGGAAGAACTTTTTGTGAAACAGATTGTAGAAGCAGTAGAACACAGCCTGAAACAGTCATTGCCGATTTTTCTGTCCGGGCTGACTGCAGGCATGTTGGAAAGGGAATCCCCCATCAGGATGCCCTTTCCAGCTCCTGAAAAAGAACAGCCGGATCGTGATATAGACTGGGATTTTCTTGGAGAATAAACCATTGTGATTGGAGGTGAACACATGACGGACTTTCTGACAGCAGACACAAGCCTGCCATCTTATATGATGTTTCCCCGTTTTCTTCTGGACATGGAAATAAACGAAACTGCCAAAATGCTTTATATGATCCTGCTCGACCGTGCAAGGCTTTCCCAGAAAAATGAGGGCTGGTCAGATACAAATGGTCATGTGTTCCTCTACTTTACGATTGAAGCACTGGCAGAAGTTCTCCACAAAAGCCAGATGACGGTGAAAACTGCTCTGGCAGTACTGGAAAAACAAGAGCTTATCTTCCGAAAACGGCAGGGACCCGGACACCCTAATCGGATCTATGTAAAAATCCCGAAAGAAACCCTCAGCAATACAGACAGAATTCTTTCCTCAAGACAGACAGAAAACTGTCCTATTGACAGACAGGATTCTTTCCCTGATACAGACAGAAAACTGTCCAGTAATAAGAAAGAGATAAAAAAGAACCATTTAACAATAAGAGGGAGTAAAGAGCCACGCTCACCCTATGGAACATTTCAAAATGTTTTTCTGTCAGAGACGGAGCTGGAAAATATCCGGCAGACAATCCCTGACTGGCAGGACTATATGGAACGCTTATCCGGTTATATGGCTTCTACCGGAAAGCAATACCAAAACCATGCAGCTACCATCATCCGTTGGGCAAGACAGGATCATCCTGTTTCCCGGCAACGAAATTATGAAAGTGAGGAATACGAAACATTATGACAACATTTACAGAAAAACCAACAGCTATCACACCAAACAGAGAGCTTCAGTCTGATGAATATTTTAACGAAACAAATCACCTGATCTACTGTTCCAAATGCAATACGCCAAGACAGTGCAGGCATGAATTACAGGGAAAGGTTCTTATTCCTTCCATCCGCTGTAAGTGCCAGCAGGAGATCTTTGAACAGGAGGAAGCCCAGAGAAAACTTCATGAAAAGCAAATGGAAATAGAGCATCTCAAAACCAGCGGCTTACAGGACAAATCACTTTATGACTACACCTTTGCCAAAGATAACGGCAGCAATCCGGAAATGAAACTTGCACACAATTATGTAAGTAACTGGGAAGAGATGAAAGCAAACGCTTCCGGACTTCTCATCTGGGGCGATGTCGGTACTGGAAAATCTTTCTTTGCAGGCTGCATTGCCAATGCCCTTCTGGAAAAAGGCGTCCCGGTACTGATGACCAACTTTTCCCGGATTCTGAATACCCTTACCGGAATGCATTTTGAAGACAGGAATCAGTTCATCCACAGCTTAAACCGCTACAGCCTTCTGATCATTGATGACCTCGGAATTGAACGGAACTCTGACTTTGCACTGGAACAGGTATTCAATGTGATTGACAGCCGTTACCGCAGTAAAAAGCCCCTGATCATAACAACCAATCTCACTTTATCAGAGCTGAATAACGCCGCTGATATCGCACACAAGCGAATTTATGACCGGATTCTGGAGAGATGTGTTCCCATCCGTATCAATAACCGGAATATCCGTCAGGACAATGCAACAGCTAATTTAAAAAAAACGAAAAAAATTCTGTTAGATAATCACACTTCAAACCAGAGTTGAAACAAAGCAGCATCGCACAATAACTATTTTTCACTGACAGTAGTACTACTTTCTTTTCTTATTTATCACCAGAGACATGCCACTGTCAGTTATCTAAAACTATAGTACTAAACCACAAGATTTTAAAACTAAATCGCCCGGATACGGGCATAAAAAGGAGGTGCCAGATATGGCAAATAAAAGAATTATGACACCAGAAGAAAAAGTGCTTTTACAGGCAAAACACAGACTGGAAGAAATCGAAGCAAGAAACCGTAAAAAGGAACGTAATGCCAGAACACGCAGATTGATTCAAGAAGGAGCGATTCTGGAAAGCATTGCTCCACATATTAAAGAAATGGATTTAGATACCCTAAAGCGGGAGCTGATGCTCCGGCTAAGAGGAATGTAAATACACAAGTTCTACTCCCGAAGGGCGCACTTACTCACCACCCGATAAATCGGGCGGTGGTATCCCCTACGGGGCTCGTGCGCTCTGCCGAGGGCTATCCGCTGTTGCAGGCAACATCGAAAGGAGGTGCCAGATATGGCAATTTATCATATGCAAGCCAAGGTCGTCAGCCGTGGTTCCGGGCGGTCTGCTGTCGCTGCATCTGCTTATATGAGCTGTAGCCGCATATACAATGATTACGATGGCATCCAGCATGACTACACCCGAAAACATGGACTGATCTATCAGGAAGTAATGCTTCCCCCTATGGCTCCGCCTAAATGGAAAAACCGGGAGCAACTCTGGAATGCTGTAGAAGCTGCTGAAAAAACAAAAGACAGCCGACTGGCAAGAGAATTTGTTGTCGCACTCCCTATTGAGTTGGATAAAGACAGCAATATTTCTCTTCTTCAGAATTTTATTCAAAAGAATTTTGTAGATATGGGAATGTGTGCCGATTTCGCCATTCACGATACAGATGGTCACAATCCCCATGCACACATTCTACTTACTGTCCGTCCATTAAACGAAAACGGAACATGGCAGTATAAAACCGAAAAAGAATATCTATGCATCAAAGATGGAGAGGAAAAGGGATTTACTGCTTCTGAATTTAAGGATGCTCAGAAAGAGGGCTGGGAAAAACAGTATCGTTATAAAGCTGGGAAAAAGAAAGTATATCTGACTCCCTCGGCAGCACAGGAGAAAGGTTATGAACGTATCGACAAACATCCAAAAAGCACCCGGTATGGCAGACAAAACCCGATTTCCGAACAATGGAACAGTGAGGAACAGCTCTGCCTCTGGAGAGCAAACTGGGCAGATGCCGTAAATAAAATGCTTGCCCTTAATCAGATAAATGCCGCCATTGATCACCGCAGTTTTGCAGCTCAGGGAATCACTGAACAGCCAACCATCCACGAAGGCTACATTGCCCAGAATATGGAAAAGAAAGGCATGATAGCAGACCGGTGTGAAATCAACCGTCGGGTTCGTGCGGATAACAGAATACTACGGGAATTAAAAACACAGATAAAAAAATTGGTTCAAGCTGTCGAAAAATCTATTCCGGTAATTGCAGAAACATTAGAAGCAATCCGCAATCATATGATTTTTACACAATATCATTTACTTCATAATGAAATGCAAAAAGAAGTGATCCATGACTGGATGCAGCATTTTCGTCCTATCCTAAATAAATATGATACCATTAAGAAAAAGCTCAAAGCGAAAGTTACTGAAAAGAAAGAACTAAATGTGCAAAAAAGTAAAACCAGTATTCTAAATCCTTTCCAGCATATAAAGTTAAACCAGCAGCTTACAACCGTAACAGAAGAAATCGAGGAACTGAAATCTGCCAAAGAACAGCTGCTGTTTCAGGCTGAATGCTCCACAGAGAAAGATATGGCGAGCCTTTCCAGAAAATACGACCAGATGGATAAGAATCTGGATATTCTCGATTCTCAGGATATGGCTCTCAAAGAGCAGCTTGAAAAAGATGCTGTCGCTTTCCAAGAGGAAAAACTCCGGCCTAAACCAGAGCAATATACAGAATTACTGGATGCCAGAATCCAGATACGACCTACTTTCCGAGAGAAACTGATTGAGCAGCTCAAAGGTACTTTTGGTGAATATTATGACTATCACTATCGTGATATCGCAACCCATGAAGTGGATGATCTCAATATGGAAGATCCCTATAGCTTCTCTCATCGTACCTGGGAACTTGAATATCAGAGGAAACAGGAATTGCAAAAAAAACATCCTGTTCAATCCAGGCAAAAATCGCACAACACAGAACTATAATGTTTAAACTACTAATATAAAAAATATCCCGTTTTCTCAAAACAGTTATATTGCTTCATCCCAATAATTCACAAACTGCTAACCACCGAGCAAAAGTGAGGCACAAAGTGCGTAAGCATAATTTGATTTCTTTCCGCTTACGCACTCTCTTTTTATCTTGAGCAAAAAATTCCTACTTTGTAAAGCCAACAAATGGGGTTTGGGGGGCTCCCAAAGTGCGTTTGGATATCCAAACGCTATGCTTGCAAAACCAGTTCCACTAATTTCCCTCGATACTCCCTTCTTCTAAAATCAATGATAATTATAACATTGCCAATTTTGTAAAGTAATAATCAACTTAAAATATAGACGACAAACAATAAAACCATGATACTGTTACAAAAAGCAGTAGCATGGTTTCTTTATATTTCATTATAGATTTTCTCTATCTATCATATTTTCTATTGTTTCTGAGAAACAACACTCTTTCAAATCAATACTTTTGTCCATCTTCACAAGATTTGTATATTTCTCATCTGTATAGTGTTTTGATATTACAGCAAATACTTTATATGTAGGCTGTGCTGTTACATCTCTGATGTCCTTTTTCAGCAATGTGTTCGGTACATTTAATTTCGTATTTTTATCTTTTACGAAGCCAATACAACCACATATATTCCCGGCAGCTTTTTCTGTATATAATTTCGGTCCTCGATCTGTAAATTCTCCTATCATTGTTACGTTTTTCTTAATAAGCATCATACGTTCCAATATATCCAATTTTTGCCCCGTAGAGCCATCTTTTGCAAAAACAAAATCATTTTCTGTTAATCGCTTATCCAGGCATTTCTGGTAAAAATGAATTGCAGAAGCTGTCTCTTTTTTATTCAATCGAACTCCTGTCAAATGTAAAAAATTGTATCTATGGAAAACAACTTCATATCCCTGTACAGATGACAAAATCTTATTACTTTCCTGTAATTGCTTATTCACCTCTTTCGGTAAGCCATATAGGAACAAAACCTTCTGATCCTCAAGATGTTCTTTATATAGTTGTGCCGCTTTTGTCATAATCTGAATTGCACGTCTTTTGTCCATAACTTAATCCTTATCCCATAAAATTTAGAGAAGGGAATGTTCACGCCGCAGCACTAAACATTCCCTTCTCATGGTTGATTTTTCCGTTGTCTGCCAACCTCCAGCACCTTCGTCTGGAAAATATCAGGTTTTTCCGTTGCCTGCCAACCTCCGACACCTTCGTTCGGAAAACGTATCAGATTTTAGGTGTCAACCCACCGCTGATGCACAGCTTTTCTAATTACATTTTACACGAACTATGTGGAAAATGCAATTACAATTTTATCTTATGATGCCCTGCTACATTTTATACACTATTTATCTTACATTTCATTCTTGATAAATTATCTCTTTATCCACAATCTCCCTCGCACATACTTGTATATTGTTCATTCTTCCTATCCATTCCAAGACATTTTCCACCTTTAGCTGTTCTGTAATGCCTTGTGCCTGTTTCATCTGTTCTACAAGTCTTTCAAAGCGTTCCTGTGCCTGTTCTTCTATATCAGCCAAATAACCATTCAGCCTGCCGCTTGTAAGCATATTCAGATATAGCAATCTGCGGTATTCCTTCAAATACCGCAAATGTCTTTGTCCCCATACACCGACAACCCTTTGTTCTTCTTCCTTCGGTAAGGTAAGAGCAGGGATAAGATAATCCCCATGTCTGATATAAGTACCGCCCATCTCTTCAAAAATTGTTTTCTTCATTGTCTGTTCTACCTTTCTTATCGTTCTCTATTCATAGATTTTCTTTACGACCGTTCCAATTTTACAGTAACAATAATTCTTCAATTTTCAGTTCACATTGCCCCTCCCGAAGAAGTATGATAGAATAATTCTATTAAATTGAATCGGAGGTGCCACATGGCTATCAGTTCCAACAATATTCAGGTCTATACTACTTTGTCCAAAGAACTGGTTGCTGAGATTGATAAGGATGCAAAAGCGAACTATCGTACACGTTCCCAGCAGATTAACATGATCCTGACCGAGTATTATAAGACTCAAACAACAACCAAACATGAATCCGAGTAAAACACTGAATTGCCTGAAAACACAGGAAATATCAGTGTTTTCTTATGTTTTCCCTTAATTATAAGGTTCATGAGAACCATAATTATTCCCAAAGCTGACGTTTATAACGATCGGTTTTCTCATCTTCACTGCCTGCCGTATCAGGTAATCAATACCCTCCATCAGCTCCGTTGTCCGCGGAAATGAATTTTCCCGTGGATTTCCCATTTTTACCACCAGAAGATCACTTCTATACGCAACGCCTCGATTCACTCCCTCCGATGCTCTCCCATTTCCTGCTGCTATTCCAAGAACTGCTGTTCCATGTCCGCTGAAATCCCCAGACGGAACAAGGCGCCTGCCTTCGGTTTCCCCGAGTGTAAGCGCCTCATCAATTTCTTCCTTCGTATATTCAGTTCCTGATACATAGTTTTCCGGTGGATTTCCAGCTACACTCTGATCCCACAGTCGCAGGATCCGGGTACTTCCATCCTCATTTCTGAAATCCGGATGGAAATAGTCCACTCCAGAATCCACAATACCCACCAAAATACCTTCGCCGGTTAAGCCATCGGCTCCATTCTGCACTGGTAAAATGCAGCTTGCCTCCCGCTCTTCAAAGGTCTCAAAGTAGAGTCTCTTGGGCTTTTCTATAAACTCGATCTGCTCTCTGACTGAGTATGCAGAAATTTCCGATTCCGGCAGTGTCACTACTGCATAACCACCAAGCAGCGGGACCACCTGGATCCGCTCACCACCAAGTCCGCTTTCCGGGCCACTGTATTTCACGATCACATCCCACAACCTGGTGGTGGGATCATATCCCACATTCAGATTTTCCGATTTTGCCCGTTCCTGCGGCAGGGCATTCATGGCAAGATTAAGAAGATTCTCTATTTTCTGATCTGGCATAAGGCTTTCATTTCCATTGATATATTTTTTTTATTATATGCAACGCCTTCGTTTAAAGCACCAACCATCTGTTCCAGCATTTTTCTTTTAATTCCGGGAACGAAGCTTAACAACTGACGAAGCGGCATTCCTTCCATCATCGCAGCCATCATTTCCTGATTATTTAAAAAGACCCTTGGTTTTTCTGTCAGCGCATTTATTTTGCGCTGCAAGCTGGAGGAAGGTAAAGAATTGCTGCAATATACAAACAAATCCATCCGTACGATCAGCACCTTTTTATGCTTCTCCAGCCAGAGCCACTTTCAGACTGCTTTCAAAAAGCAATTCGGAATGACTCCCAATGAATGCAGGCGCATGGAGTCATAAATCGTCTTTAGATATCTCAAAATTCCATGGATGTAAAAAGGCATGAGCCATTTATATGACTCATGCCTCTTCAGCCAAACAGAAATCCGTGATCTCATCCGATAATATTATGCCGTTGCTTTTTTATCATCTGTCTTCTCAAGCAGTTTCTTCACGCCCTGGATCGCTACCAGTACACCAAGGATCAGCAGTAATACTGCAAATACAAGCTGTAAGGTGTTTCCAAGATCCAGCCCTGTTGTTACCAGTGCCTTTGAAAGCTTTGTAATGGTCATGCCAAGTGCTGTGAAGGTAACTGCCATCATGAATACCATCGGGATCCAGAGCATACAGCCCTGACGTTTTGTTTTCTTTAAGAATACTGCACAGGCTACAAGAGCGAGTACAGATAACAGCTGGTTTGCGGAGCCGAACAGCGGCCAGATTTCTGCATAGCCGACCTTTGTAAGCATGTAGGCAAGTACCAGTGTAATGACTGTTGCGAAATATTTATTTGTTACTACCTTCAGGAACGGGCTCATGTTTTCCTCATCTGTATCAGAATCAAGGAAAAATTCCTGGAATGACAGACGTCCGACTCTGGCTACAGAATCAAGAGAGGTCAGTGCAAATGCGGATACAGCAAGGTTGATCAGGGTAAATACCAGGGAATGCGGAAGGCCAACTACAGAAAGGAAGTTTGCGATAGCACCTGCAAAAATCTGCGGCTGTGTTGTAAGTCCCTGTGCTGCTGCTTCACCATCTGCAAAGGATGCAACTGCGATCAGTGCGATGATGGCAAGCATACTTTCCATCAGCATTGCTCCAAAGGAAACAGGAAGCATGTTTTTCTCATTTTTGATCTGCTTGGATGCAGTACCGGAAGATACCAGTGAATGGAAGCCGGAAACAGCACCGCAGGCAATGGTTACAAACAGGATCGGGAACATATACTGTCCGTCTACGTTAAAGCTTGTAAATGCCTTCAGGTTACAGGAAGGATTGGCTACAAATACACCGATAACCGCACCGACGATCATGAAAATGAGCAGATAGCTGTTCAGATAATCACGTGGCTGAAGCAGCGCCCATACAGGAGCGACACTGGCGATCAGGATGTATACAAAAATGATGATATGCCAGGTTCCAAGACTTACATACATGGGGAAATTAAGTCCCAGCACAATTGCTGCTACCAGCAGTAAAATTGCGACTGCAGTGTTGACCCATTTGTTGAATTTTGTATATTTAAGGAAAAATCCAAGTGCAACAGCCTCAAATATAAATAACATGGAAGTGGTTGCAACAGCTCCGTTTGCCGCTACCTTTGTAACTGTTCCTGCATCATTTGCGACAAATCCGTTAAAGGTTCCTGCTACAACATCTGCAAATGCGGCAACGACCAGAATACAGAACAGCCAGCAGAATAAAAGAAATAATTTTTTTCCAAGCTTTCCGATATACGCTTCGATGATATATCCGATCGTACGTCCTTTATTCTTTACGGATGCATACATGGATGCAAAATCCTGCACAGCTCCGAAAAATACACCACCGATGAGGATCCATAACAGAACCGGCAGCCAACCGAAAATTGCGGCCTGGATCGGTCCGTTGATGGGACCTGCACCTGCTATGGATGCAAACTGATGTCCAAATACTACATTTGTATCAGCCGGTACATAATCAACTCCGTCCTCCATTTCGTATGCCGGAGTTTTTGCTTTCGGATCAATGCCCCATTTGTTCTGGAGATAACGGCCATACAGAAGATATGCGCCTCCGAGAACTACAATGGCTATGATCATCATTGTTATTCCGTTCATAATATCAACTCTCTTTCCTTTGTATTTTTATATATTAAAAAAGCCCCTGCTATCCTTTCGGATAACAAAGGCGGAATGTTCCGTGGTACCACTCTGTATTCTCATATTTATCACTAAATACAACCACTTAATACTGTCTCTTCAAACAGCCTCTTCTGTAACGTGAAGACTACGTCCCGGCTTACTTAACCTTTCTATTCAGCGGGATGCTCCCAGGTGATATCACAAAATACCTTCTGCCGCTTCTCACCAGCTGCGGCTCTCTGTGATCCGGTCTGCTTCTTGTGATCTGTCCTGTTCCATGCATTTCTCTTTTTTATTTATCTAATGTTTTACTCCTTTTTTTATAAAAATTCAACAAATAATTTATATATATTTTATAAATTTGCATATGTTTTTTTATGCATTTTTTAGGTAAAAGCCAAAACACGGCGTATGTAACGAAGCCAGATCTAATCCCAGCTCTGCTTTACAATCCGTTTTCCGTCACATACGCCGCATTATCCATTATTCAGAAAATGTATATCTTACCATGTATCCTTTTCCGTCACCGGTTACGATCACGACTCCGCCATCGGGATTCTCGATCTTATCAATGATCGGAAATCTTCCTTTTTCTTTTACGAAAGCTTCCGGACTCTCGATCTTTGCTTCAACGATCTCCTGCTGAGAATGACGATCGCCACCGCAGGGATTAATGGTTTCAATAATGATCTCATATTCCTTCATACCCTTCACCTCTTTCATTTAATGCAGTTTTTCAGTTCTTATACTTACATTTTATCGTAAAAATCCCGGTCATGCAAAATGCGTTCTGCACAAATTTTCAGAGGATTTATTGGTGTTTTTCACTACATTCAAACTTCTTCTGTTTCCGGATGTTATCTTCCTCAAAGAAGGCTTTTTTTATTCTACAAAGTGGATCCTGCTCTTATCAAAACGATCCTGCTGCTTTCTGCTCTCTGCTGGGTATCCCAGGGCAAAAAGAGAAAATACCTCCACATTCTCCGGAAGCTTCAGAATATCATGGACCAACGCCATACGATCCTTAAGCGGTGCAATTCCGATCCACACGCCGCCAAGTCCCAGTGCATCCGTTTCCAGCCAGATATTCTCCTGTGCGATAGACATATCGATCTGTGCCATATCCTGAACAGGCAATCCCTCTTTCCGATATACCGGAACGATCACAACCGGTGCACCTGCTGCACATCCTGAATAGGGAGTGGCTTTGGAAAGCTCCAGGATCTTCTCCTTATCTGTCACAACATAAAATTCCCACGGCTGCTGATTACATGCGCTTGGCGCCTGCATACCTGCTTTCAGGATCTGAAGGATCTTTTCCTTCTCTACGGGTTTATCTTCATATTTACGGATACTTACTCTGTGAAAAATATTCTCCATGATATTCTCTCCTCGTCTTTATGATCTGTATTACGTTTCTAATACATCGTTTTATCTTGTCAGTCGGACTTCCGTATTCTGTCTCATTGTCCGCATCTTTCTCTGACAAATTCCTCTCTGCTCATTTTAGCACAGTTTTTTACAGACGGACAGCCTGCATTTCTGAAAACGTATTTTCACAAACTCTACAATAACTGCTCCTGTCTGTTTTCATTGACACAGATTTTTATTGCGTTATAATGTTAGTTGTAACTAATTTATGGTAACGAATATCTTTTCGTTTTTACTGTTCACACAACATTTTACGGAGGAACTATGCCACTAAATTTAGCTGATATCAACACTGATTATACGATCCAGAAAATATGTGGAAATGAAGATGACCGCCACCATCTGGAAACTCTGGGATTTATCGAAGGAGCAACCATCCGCATCGTATCTGTTCTTTTCGGTTCGTATATCGTCCGCATCAAAGAAAGCAAGATCGGTATCAATCAGGCTTTTGCCAAAATGATCATCGTGCAGGCTTAAAAAAATGTACCCCCTTTATTTATATGAAACAGGAGATTTATTTTATCTATGAAAAAAGAAAAAAGTGTTCTTCATCTCTGCGAAATCACCCTGCTTGCGCTTGTAAGCCTGTTAATTATGGATTTCTATCTTCTGAAGTTTCTTCAGAGTCCGGAAACTTCATACCATCCGATGCTGCGGCTTATGGAGGCAACTCTGGCACTTCTTGTTGCAGCCCTGGCACTTACCCTTATCCAGAGAGAGCTTCTCTCCCGTCTTATCGTAAATGCATTCCGGGATATCACCGGCGTTCACAACAAAACATCTCTGGAAAAGTTTATTCAGGAGCTGAGCAACCGCCCAAGCACATTCGGTGTTGGCGTAATGATGTTTGACCTGAACAATCTGAAATATGTCAACGACACTTACGGACATGAAAAAGGCGATGAATTTATCCAGACCTTCACCTATTGTCTCACCCGTATCCTGGATTCCGACAGCTTTCTGGCTCGCTACGGCGGCGATGAATTTATCCTGATCCAGCAGGATACCAGTCTCTCAGAACTTCATGAAATGGCTGATAAGCTGGATTCCCTTGTTCAGGAATACAATACACGGACCACACTGCCCTTAAGCTATGCTGTCGGATATGAAGTCAGTTTCCAGAATCACTACTTCATGATGGAGGATCTGATCAACGCTGCAGATAAAAAAATGTATCAGGACAAATCTCTAAAAAAGATCGCAGCTATCAAAAAACTTACTCCTTCTTCCAACTCCGGCAATACCGTGATTCCGGCTATCTCTTCCGAGACTCTTTCTAAAAAAATCCGGCAGATCCAGAAGAATACAGGAAGCTCCCGTGCTATCGCCCTGATTTCCACAGATGTGGAAAATTTTCATTATATTAATGACAAGTACGGATATTCCCTTGGAAATGAGATCCTGAATATTATCTACGAAGAGCTGGCAGGAGCTTCCTTTACTGTCTTTACCACCCGCTTTTTCTCCGATGTATTTGTCAGCATTGTGGATATCACAGACCTTACCAACGAAGCGCTTCTGTCCCGGATCGCAAAACTTGATCAACAGATCAGTCAGCGCATACGTAATACCTACCACGTTAATTTCTTTCGTACAAATTCCGGGATCTGTTTTATCCCGGACGCAAAAATTTCTCCGGAAACCGTACTTTCCTGTGCAAATGTGGCAAGACGGCTTTCCAAAAAAATGATCCCGCCCTGCTGTATCTATTCAAAAGAAATCGATCAACAGGAAAAGATGCAGGCAGAAATCCTCCATTCCTTTCATCTGGCTCTGAAAAATGAAGAATTTCAGATCTATTTCCAGCCCAAAATATCTCCTGCCACCGGAAAGATCTCCAGTGCGGAGATCCTGGTCCGCTGGCTCCGCAATGGAAAAATGCTCTGGTCCCCTGCTGTGTACATTCCATTGTTTGAGCAGAATGGTTTTGTCATCAGCCTGGATTATTATGTTTACGAAAAAGCCTTCCAATGGCTTCAGAAATTTTCCGATCAGCTTCCGACAGATTTCCGCATTTCCCTAAATGTTTCTCCACTGCATTTTGAAGAACCTGAAATTTTTGTCAAAAAGATCCGCGAACTGATCCGCACCTATCATGTAGACACTTTTCGTCTCACCTTTGAGATCACGGAATCCACCTATGTAAACAATACCGAAGCTGTCAACTGTGTGATCCGCGGTCTTAAGCAGCACAACATACAGATTTCCATGGATGATTTCGGCTCCGGATATTCTTCCCTGAATGCCTTAAAGGATCTGCTGTTCAATGAAGTAAAGATCGACCGGAAATTCCTTGGCGATTCCCTTACGGAAAATGCAAAAATTGTTCTTCAGGAGGTATTTCACATGCTGAAACGCATGGGAAAATCCATTGTATGTGAAGGTGTGGAAACAGAAGATATTGCCGAATTTCTGAAAGAAGAAGGCTGCGATGAGATCCAGGGATTTTTGTATTACCGTCCTATGTGTGAGGAAGATTTTGAAAAACTGTTCCATACGCCGACAGCATGATCTTACGCTCCCACACAAACTCTCGTAAAAAAACTCCCGGACAGCCAACATCCGGGAGTTTTTCTTATATTGCTTATATTATCAGCCGTCTTTTCCCGGCAACGATGTCGGAAATGCTGTTCCAATTGCCGTACCGAGCTTGTTTCCAGGAGATACAAATCTTATCTATTTCTCCTGCACATTGATGATAACCTTCATGGTTGTCTCACGGTTCTCATCAATATACTGATAAGCCTTCAGATAATCTGCGAACTTAAATGTCTTTGAGATCAGCGGCTTTAAATGAACCTTCCCCGCATTTACAAGATCAATGGCATCTACATAATCATCATGACGGTACATCATAGTACTCTTGATATCCAGCTCGTGGTCATTGGCAACAGCAAGGTCAACGGTTGCCATATCCGCAAATACCGCTACCAGTACGATCACGCTGCCTTTTCTCGCATACTGGATGGCCTGTCCCATGGTGATGTTATTTCCGGCACAGTCATAGATCACATCTGCCTTATCCGGACCAAACGCCTCTACCAGTGCCTCTCCGAAATTTTTCTCCTTTGTGTTTACACAGATATCAATGCCGCACTCTTTTGCTTTTGCAAGACGAAGGTCACTGACATCCGTGATCATAACCCTGGCTGCCCCCATTCCTTTGGCTGTCTGCGCGACAAGATTTCCGATGGGACCTGCACCGATCACTGTGATGTTCATCCCTTTTACATCGCCCATCTGCTTCACGGCATGGACTGCAACTGCCAGCGGCTCGATCATTGCACCTTCCTCGTAAGACATCTCCTCCGGGATCGGTGTTACCTTAGATGCATCTACTGCAAAGAATTCAGAAGCTGTTCCTGTTGTCTGGAAGCCCATAACCTTCAGTTCCTCGCAGAGATTATATTTTCCATGGCGGCACGGATAGCAATGTCCGCAGTATACCTGAGGCTCAATGGTTACTTTCTGGCCAACCTTAAAGCCTGTCACATTCTTTCCAAGTCCCGTGATCTCACCGGATACTTCGTGTCCCTGCGTTACCGGATATTTTGTAAAAGGATGCTTGCCGTGATATACGTGGATATCTGATCCGCAGATACCAATGTTCATGATCTTAACCAGAACCTGGTCATCTCCCACTTCCGGAACTGGAACCTCTCTGAAAATAATCTCTCCTGGATTTGTCATTACCTGCTGAAGCATCTTATTCTCCTCCTTTAATTTCTTTCTATTGCATATCATCTTTTATTAATTATTTTATTAAAGTAATTACATTATTATTCTTTTCTCCTGATCTGTCAAGATAGTTTTCTATGATTCTGCTTATTGAACAAGTTTGCAGCTTTGTTTTTATGCACATTCCATAATTATCGGTAAACGGAATAGTCAAGCGAATATTCGCAATACGCTTCGCTACTTGCTCATGACCGAATAACTCCTTCGCGGTTTATCGGTTAAAAAACAAAGCCTGCGGATTCAGCATTTCTGTAATCATATGCTGAATCCACAGGCTCCTTATACGCTTTAATAAATAATTTTATAGAAGTATGATATTCCTTTCCGGCAGGTTTGTAAAGGCTTTTATCAATACCAGCGTGTCATCGGCAGATCATTATTCACACCCTTGGTCATAAGAATCTGGTGAAGATCGATAATTCCGTTGTGGAAGGTTGCCGCACATGCTGACAGGTACAGATCCCACATACGCAGGAACTCTTCGTCAAACATAGTCTTTTCTTTTTCAATATTGTCCCGGAAATTCTTTTCCCAGTGAAGCAATGTCTTATTGTAATGCAGACGGAGATTTTCGATATCCAGGGTATGGAAATTGTCCTCTGCCATATGGTTCAGGATCTCACGTAAGCTCGGAACAGTTCCGCCCGGGAAAATATATTTCTTGACCCACGGATCACCCGGATGCTCCTTCAGAGCACTGATAAAGTGAAGCAGGAACAGTCCGCCCGGCTTCAGAACCTTTTCCACACAATCAAGAAACAGCTGATAATTATCACGTCCAACATGCTCCAGCATACCGACACTGACAACACGATCAAACTGATACTCCTTCTTCGGCAGATCACGGTAATCCATCAGCTCTACCGTAAGATAATCTTCCAGACCCTGATCCTTGATCCGTCTCTGAAATTCTGCATACTGTTCATGACTTAAGGTGATACCGGTACCATGAACCTTATATTTCTTAGCTGCCTCGATCAGCAGAAAGCCCCAGCCACAGCCGATATCCAGAAGACTCATACCCTCTTCCAGATGTAATTTCTTAAGGATATAATCAACTTTATTTACCTGTGCCTGATACAACGTATCATCCTCATGGATAAAATACCCACAGGAATAACTCATAGTCTCATCC
>NZ_JBDGAB010000059.1:0-23167 GCF_040910705.1 Blautia sp. RTP21359st1_E11_RTP21359_211015 | reverse complement strand
TGTCCAGTCCTCCGGTTGTTTCCTTTGGCACGATATCTGCCTTGGGAAGGATCATTGTCAGCGGACCCGGCCAGTATTTCTCAGCCAGTATTCTGGCTTTTTCAGGAACCTCCGTAACGATCTTATCCAGGTCACGGATATCTGCGATATGTACGATCAGCGGATTGTCCGAAGGTCTTCCCTTGGCTGCATAGATCTTCATCGATGCTTTCGGATCCAGGGCATTTCCTCCAAGGCCGTATACAGTCTCTGTGGGAAATGCCACAAGCCCGCCATTTTTCAGGATCTCGCCACCTCTGGCAATTGCCTTTCTGTCTATATTCTCCGCTGTCATAACTGCTATTTCTGCTTTCATTTTACGCTCCATTTACTGTCTGATATAAATCCCCTGCTCTTCAATAAAATCTTCCAGATCCTGAAGGGCATCCTGTGCCCAGGTTTCGGATTTCTGAAAAGTCTCCGGGAAAAACATGTCTTTTACTATTTTTTTACCTGTTTCTGTTTTAAAGATCTTCTCTGCACTTTTCTTTATATGTTCTTTATCCAGTCCATCTTCAAAATAATTAACCAGAAAATCAGCTTCCACAAGAATCTGATAATCCAGCCCGTCAATATCCTTATAGGTATGATGATGTCCTACCAGATATTCCACTCTGCGGATCACCCTCTCCTGAAAGCCCAGTGCGGTAAGCATCTCTCTGGCAGCTGCCGGACCTTCTGCTTCCTGCGTCTTTCCATCAGAGCGTCCGTATTTTTCCATACCGACTTTGATCCCGATATCATGAACGAGAGCCGAAGCTTCCAGAACATACATCGTATCTTCGTCCAGACCCTCACTCTGGCCGATCAGTCTTGAAAGATCATGCACCTTCACAAAATGCTGGATATGCTTCGGATCCCCCTGATAATAATGGATCATTTCCATATAAAGTCTGTCGATTCTGTTCATAATATCCTCCTCTCTGCTGCCATCCTGCAACTGTCACTTTTTTCTGTATACTGCTCAGCAGAAATCTCCTGCTGAGCATATCCGTTAACAGATAGCTACATAATAGTTACATTATAGCGTTATTATGGAAAAAATGTCAATCCTGCTCCACTTTCACAATGTAGGTTCCTGACATATCATCTTCAAAGACAATGCTTCCCAGACTCTGAAGAATACTGTCATTAAGCTCTGTTCCGTATTTTTCTTTTTCCTGTCCTCCTACAAAGATATAGGAAATATCATAACGGTTGATCAGTTTTTTTACCGTCTCTGCATCTGTAGATGTATAAATAGTCTGGATGTCCGCACTTTTTTCATTGAGGTCAGGTACATTATTTCTCCAGAGCCATTCATGCACATACCATCCCAGTACGGTCGGAAGCCCCGTAGATGCAGAAACTCTCTCATATCCGGTATAGCTGTCCCCGTTAGCCTCGAGCACCACAGGAGAGCCCTTGATATTCTGCTTCAGCCAGCGGATCGCCGACGCATCCTGAGGAAAATCCTGCTCAAGAAATGTAGTTGCATCCAGTCCCTGATACTCCGAAACCTTCCAGACATCCCCAAACCAGGAATGCACGGCATTTCCGAAATAGCCCACGGTCCAGAGCAGTACAAAAAGCCCCACACCTGAAAGGATCCGGATGATCTTCTGTCTGGATATCACCAGCATACGATAAATCCCATATCCCATTGTCATTCCGAAAAGGATATATGCCTGATACGTCAGCTTGAACATAGTATTGGCTCTGGCATTTCCATTTTCATAAATATCCCGCACATATACAAGCTCCGGGATCAAAACCAGTCCGATAGCACATAAGCCCATGATCACTGCAAAAAGATCCGGAACTGTGATCGCCTCCAGCAGCCTGTAAAGACTTTTTTGCTTCAGTCCCCTCATTTTTTCTGTGATGACAGACAGGATCAGCAAAACAGTAAGGAGCACCGGAAGTCCCCAGAGGATCAGAAGCTGATACCACAGTGAATGATGCTGTGCCAGTGCCACCCCCTGTACCATCGTATCAAATTTCAATGTAAAGGGCAGGATCACCAGATAAGAGAGACCTATGATTTCCACTGCCTGTACGATCGTCACTGCCAGGATCCTGATTATCTTTCCCTCAAATCGTATGATATTTGCGATCAGGACAACTCCACCGGTCACTACAAAATAGATCACAAAATCCCAGTAATTGGTCCACTGGAACATGCCAAGAAAAACGGACGCCAGAAGGATATGCGGCATCAGAAGCTGTCTCAGCCAGAAAACACTGCGTTCCTGTTTTTCAGGCTCAGGCCCTCTTTTTCGGATCATTTTCAGCCATGCATAGAGCATTCCCACCAGAAATGTCACAAACATCACATTTACCACATGGGCATGAAGATCTCCCAGAACAAAGGAATAGCATGGAAATTCATGTATGGTCTTATCACTGTCATTCACCGGATTATACCCTATGTAACGAGTTGCATCCGGGAACCAGTAGCTGGCGGTTTCTGCCACTCCCTGTATCTTCCGGATCAGCGGCAGTACACAACGGTAGACGATATAATGTACATTTCCCGCAATAGATACTGCAATACCTGCAGTAACTCCTGCCAGTAAAGGAATATATTTCTTCTTTCCATCCAGCCGTCCATACAGCCTGTCCTTCGTCATCTGACGGACCAGGGAAAACGGATACACAAAGGCAAACGCTGCCACAAAGGTACGCATCAGATTATAAGTCACTTCCACTCTGCTTCCTGTAAGCTTCGTAAGAAACACTGCAAAATACTGCCCGCCATAGTAATAATTGATGGTTCCCTGTGAATACCAGAGATCACGTGCAGGAAGAGTTTTGCTCCGCATCATGGCCTCCATGAAGCCATAATCCATAAATTTCTCTGTTCCATATGCCTGTGGCCGGAATCCTGCCAGATAAGTCCACAGCAGAAAGATCCCAAAAAACAGAAGCTCCTCCCGAAAGATCAGCTGCATCTTTCCTGACGGATAACATTCAATGCCATGCTTCAGCTGAACATGAAAAAGTACAGCACATAAAATGCCAACAGCCACAGATACTCCTACACACACTGCTGCTGTAAAAGAAAGGATTCCCACCGCTACCAGAAACCAGGTGAGAAATCCGGTAACCGCAATGGCAAGTACCTTTGAAAAAAGCCATCCCCGGTCTTCAAAACCACCAAAAAGCCTTCCTGTGACCGGCATTGCCACCATTCCCATGAACAGTGCAAGCAGCCACCAGGTCCAGAATGTCCATACATCTCCTCCCAGGAGATACGCAGAAAGTACTGTCAGGAGCACTGCTGCAGTCAGCTCCGGAAATAATTCTCTGATCTTTTTTTTCATCCTTCTGTTCCTCCTGTATCAGATCCTGCCCCGCAGACGGATAAAGTCCGCAAATGCCTGTCTTCCGATCTTTATGATCCGTTTCATGTTGATAGAATTTTTTCCGGCCTGTCTCGGTCGGAATGTGATGGGGATATATTCCACATAAAGATGATGTTTTTCATAGATCACGGTCATCAGCACATTGGAAAGGAAAAATCCGCCTGGGATACGCTTCAGTACTTTGGCGAGCTGTTTTCCCTCCATCAGCCGATATGGCGTATTTGCATCTTTTACCCAGGTTCCAAAAATAAGGAAAAGCACAAGCCGCAGTATTCTTGTCACAAAAATCCTGGAAAGCCCATCCTCTCTCTTCTGCCGGTAACCGATAAGAAGCCCGCACTTTTGACGTTTTTCCCAGAACTGCCAGAATTCCTCCGGAAGTGTCTGGCCGTCTGAATCCGTCTGAAAAATATAATCGGCACCTTTTTCTACTGCGTAACGATATCCCCTGAGTATTGTTCCTCCATGTCCTTCATTCGGTTTATCGATTCCGATAAGACGGTCATGATTTTTCTGATAATTCTGTATTTTTTGGTAGGTAGCATCTTTGCTGCCATCATTCAGGATCACCAGGCGGCTGTCCCCGCCGATCCTCTCCACTACCGGATACCATTGCTCGATCACGGTCCCGATATTTTTTTCTTCATTATATGCCGGCATAATGATATATAAGCTGTCATGTTTCATAGATTCTTATTCTCCCATCCTCTGAGGTATACACCAGTGGATATGTCTCCCTGATGATATCCTCACGACATTCCTGCTGTTCAAATTCCATATCCTCCTCAAACAGGATATATGTGATCTTTTCCTGTTTTACGGTAGCTTTCAGTAGCTCCGGATCATCCGTGGTATATATGAGCACTGCCTGGCCGGCACGATAGCCCGTATCGTACCCTGCAGACCATGCATAATAAGGCCATCCGCAATACAGCATGGCACCGGACATAGTGACCTCGTTCATGGTATATTCCGGTGTCAGCAGAAGATCATTTTTCTTAAGATTTGTACTGAGCCAGTCCGTCAGGCTGCTTTCCATATTTACAGTCATCCTGTGTGCGGAATCGTTGTCTCTTAAGATGATCACGTAATCATAGATCCCCGTTGCACTAAGACAGATACAAAGGACCGCTGCCGCTGCGCGACCGGCCCATTTCTTCCAGCTGTTTTTCCCTGCAAGGAAAACACATCTTACGATCCATCCCCAGAAAACTGTCACAAAGGCATAGGAAATCATCACATATTTATGATTGACATTGATGTCCGGAGTCAGAGATACCAGAAATGCAAATGCCATTGGAAGCAAACAGCCCATCAGCACTGCCCGCTGACCTCTCTTCAGAAATACTGCTGCCACGATCATTCCCACAAAGAAAAATCCACTGATCTCCACCAGATACCAGAGTACACCGGAAATGCTTTTATTGTCTGCCAGAAAGCCCCAATAAAAGGATGGACTCATAACACTTCCCGACACAAAGATCTTCGACTGCAGTTCCGAAAAAAGCACTGCCAGTCCGGCACAGATCACATAATCCAGCTTACCGTCAGAAAACACTGCCAGTCCGGCAAGGATCAGAAGGCCGCCGATCAGCGCAGCTCCGTTCCAGAAGGCAGTTAATCCCAGAAACAGTCCCAGAAGGATCGCCGTATCCACATTTCTGCAGATCCAGGCTTTTTTTGTAAAAAAACGGTTACGGACCCACAAAAATCCCTGCTCCTTGTGACTGCATCCGGCTTCCACCCAATCCATAAAGGTCCATACCGCTACAGCTGCCATCAGAAGGCCGAAAGCCAGATGACGCTGGTTCAGATATACATTGAAATTCCATAATCCCCAGTTTTCATTGGTAGTATAACCGATAAACGCCGTATTTTCTTCCAGAGTCCGTACAAGGTCCCCCGCCTGAAGATGTTCCCACAGATAACGCCAGAACGCTGTTCCGCTGCGGAAAAAAAAGAAAACAATGGCAGCTGCCCCTGCCCAGAAGCTTTTGAACATCCGGTAGCTGATCCCGTAAAGCACCATAAGAAATCCCGCCAGAGACAGGATGCTTACCAGATTATATCCCAGATCAAGACGAAGGCCCAGATACTCCAGATTTCCCACAAGGAACTGGAACATAAAATGATATTTCACATCCTGCCCGCCATAATGCGGATACTGGGTAGGAAAATTATTTCCCCTTGAAAAAGATCGCATCATTGCCGTGTGGGGTGCATAATCTCCGTATACCGAAAAGCCGGAGTACAGAATGCCGTCTTTCATATGGAAAACGTAAAACATCATCCAGGTCACAAAAACCGTCAAAATGCCAAAAAGCAGAAGCTCTTTTTTCAGGATCCATTTTCTGCTGATCATCCGTTCGGATATCACAAACATTTTTTGCTGTTTTTTCTTTTTCCACCGGAAGATTCCTGAAAGCAGCAGGATATCTACCAGAAATACGATCAGATTTCCATAAAAAAGAGGATGCTCTGCCCCCGCGCATATGCTGAACATCCAGGAAAGAATATAGACTGCCCAGGTCAGCATCAGGATTCCCATCCCAAACGCTGCCGGCAGGACCACCCATATCCTGTTTCCTCTTTCAGTTGTTTGACGCGGAAACAGACATCCTGCCATTTCCATTCCTGTTAACATACATAATATAAGATAAATGATTCCAAGCATAGGATTCTCCTTAATTCACGTAAAGTATAGCAGAATCACCTTCCTATGAAAAGGCTATTCACATTTTTTTCAATTATTTTCGTTTTCCTTCTGTTTTTTCAGATATGTAACGATTCCATCAGCCACAGCCTCTGCTACCTTTCTCTGATACTTCTCTGTCTGAAGCAGGGCGGCTTCCTCCGGATTTGTAAGAAATCCACATTCTACGATATTGATCACACCCGGACTTCTCTTCAGAAGATAATAGGTTCTGTTTTCTTTTGCCACCCGCGGCCGTGCAATGGAAAGCTTCCGGTTCATGTTTTCCTGGATCGCAAGTGCCAGTTCTTTTCCGCCTTCCGAATCCTCATAATAAAATACCTGCGGACCTTTTACTCCGGGATCACTGTAGCTGTTCTGATGGATACTCACAGAAAGCACCGGTTCATATTTCCGGATCTGTTCAATACGATTCTGCAGATCCTGTGCTTTCATATTTTTTGTACCATTTTCATAAAGACCTTTATCTTCTTCCCGGGTCATTACTACGGCAAGGCCTTTTTTTTCCAGGATCGTTTTTAGCTTCATGGCAATATCCAGATTGATTCCTTTTTCCTTCAGTCCACCGATTCCCACCATTCCGGAATCCACACCGCCATGACCGGCATCCACCAGGATCACCTGATCTGCTTTTATATTTCCGGATACATCTATAAGTCTGCCTGCAGTTTCTGCCGCTTCCCATGACAGAATATAAAAACAGACCAGCATAAGAACTGCCATTGCCAATTCTATGAAATGTTTTTTCAACACAAAACACCCCCGGCATATTTATTTTAATATATGTTGCCGGGAGTGTTTTTAGCATTGTGAAGATCACAATGTTTTCTTCTGTTTATGACAGGTTTTCTGTGATCACGCTCCAGATCCCGCTGTTCTCGAATCCAAGCTTCCACTCTGCCACACCTGCCAGTTTGTATTTTTTGATCAGTTTAACCTTTTCCGCAATAGACTTAGAGTCCTCCAGCCAGATCTGGTATGTGGCACCTTCCCCTTCATAGGTTCCATAATTCTGACTTGTCTTCTTGTCCCAGTATGTTTCTGCTCCGTTATCACTGATCGTCTGCTGTGCCTGATCCATACCGATGGCCTCACTTGTCAGTGCACCGCCATCTGTAGTCTTCCAGAGCCTTGTGTAGAACGGAATCGCAAGGATCGTCCGTTGAGCCGCTACTTCTGAAAGCGTATCCTTAACCCCCTGTTCTACCCATGACAGAGATGCCACAGAACCGGCATCGGAGCCTACGTAATGCTCATCATAACCCATAATGATCACATAATCCACAACCTTGCCCTGCTCCGCACGGTCATAATGACTGGTAAAATCTTCCGGAACCGGATTATCTACAGACAGTACCAAATTATTGGCGTGACACTGGATAGAAAGCTCTCTTAAAAACTGAAGGAAATGGATTCCTACTCCTTCGCTCAAAGATTCAAAATCAACATTAATTCCATCCATTCCTACTTTCAGTGCATAAGTAATCAGCCGATTCTCCAGATTCTGCCTTGAACTGGTTTTTGAAAGAACTTCTTTGGTATTCATGTTCTCATTAAAATTATCCACCAGTCCCCATACCTTCAGTCCTTTTTCATGTGCCTGCATCACATACTCCCCAGATGCAAGACTTGAAATATTTCCGGAGTTATCTGTTACAGAAAACCAGGTTGGAGAGATCACATTCACGCCTGTCATATTCTGTACCGCATCTGCGAAATAGCTGTTTGCATCTGTGCTGGTAACCTGGTGCCATGCCAGGTTCACAGGTTCATCCATGGTAAGATATGTATAGGACTCTGTTTTAAAATCCCTTTCATAATCCGTTGTATCCACAGCACTTACTTTTTTCTTCTGAATATAACCGATGTAACCGTCATCGGTTGCCACCTGATCCCAATCCTCTCCTTCATTCATCAGCCGGAGAACTGTATTCTTCGCCAGTTTGGAAAGGATCGGCGCCTTGATCCCGCCCCGGTAACGGATCACGGTATCTTTCTTCGTGGTCACGGTCTCCACATTGGTAAATTTGTACTGTATCGCAATCCTTGCAGGATCCTGCTCTATATAAGAATCGATATCTGTATACTTTTTTACATAATCCAGTTTCAGATAAACCGTGTCATCCTTCAGCCACACGTTTCCGTCTGCCTTATCTGAAGCCGGTTCCTCTGTGAGACTGGATGGTGTTGCATACAGTATCTTCTTGTTTTCGCTATCCCAGTAATATCTCTGATTCAAATATCCGTTCACTACATCCAGCGGAAGATATACATCTTCTCCTGAGATAAGTGCCTTCTCTTCCAGTTTCTCAGTTCCAAGTATCAACGCAGCCTCACCGTCTGCATTCTGGCCGTAGTATTCTGTCAGATCCATCTGTTTCCTGCTTGGTATAAGCTTATTGATCCCGTAAACAGTCCCTCCGGCAAGAGCGACCAGAACGATCAGCAGACCTACCACAAGGACCGGTATGTGTTTTTTTATCATGTTTTTTTCCTTTCGGTATAAAATGTCATAATTTGCTTTATTATAACATATCTTGTCTACATTTCGTTATAAAAATCGACTTTTAATAATTTTTCACAATTTCTTTAGAATTTCGGTTCCCCGCATGGTATGCATGAGTGCAGGGGATGATCGTTATCCGGGGAACCGTTTTTTCTTATGTACGGTCATTCTTTGCGAATAAGATCAAAGCTTACACAGGCGATATGGCCGTCTTCATCTTCCGTATAATCCCGCATATAGACCCCGTTTTCCGCAATCTGACAGGCTTTTGCGATTTTTTTCGGAGTGCTTGGTGCTCCATTGAGATAAAGAGAAACTCCGTTCTCACGATAAAGCTCCAGCTCCCTTCGAAGGGGTTTTGCGGATTTCTTTTTTTCCTGTGATATATTTGGCGTATCCCGACCTCCTTTCCTGGTTAGATTTTCAGAAAACACCAGCAATGGTTCTCGAAAAGCTGCAACTTCCCTGTTAGGATGATACTTGTAATAAAATATAAATAATAAAATGGGGGAAATTTCTCTGTGTACCGACAGACTCGCCGATGAATTTCACACAGAATCCTTATCTTCAGAAAAATATGACTTTAAGTTATCGTTACTGTCTTCTTGCTTCCGGGAGGAGACAGCTTTTCTGCTTTTCATTATACCTGATTTCCCTTCAGATGCAAGTCTTTTATAAAAGAATCAGAAATTTTCTTTTTTCTCCGGTTTCTACATCTTTACATCTTGTGTATAACTGTTATATAATACAGTATGTAAAAGATTAAATTTATTTACCTATAGGATGTGATCATATGAAAATAGAAAAAATCAATGAAAATCAGATCCGCTGTACCCTGACGAAAGAAGATCTGGACAGTCATCAGATCCGTATCAGCGAACTTGCATACGGTACCGAAAAAGCCAAACGTCTCTTTCGTGATATGATGCAGCAGGCACAGATACAATTTGGTTTTGAAGCAGATAATATTCCTCTGATGATCGAGGCTATTCCTGTCAATGCCGAAAGTATTATCCTCATTATCACTAAAGTGGAAGATCCTGAAGAACTGGATACACGTTTTTCCAAATTTGCACCCTTCAAGGGCAACAAACCTTCCGATACCGTAGAGATCGATGGCGCTGACAATATCATCGATATCTTCCAGAAGCTCTGTGAATCCAAGCTTAAGGATCTTTCACAGAAACCGGAAGAAAAAAGGGCGGAAACTTCCGCCTCTCAGACAACAGAAACTTCGGATGCATCACAGCAGCCGGCTGAGAGTTCTGTAAAGCTTATACGCCTGTACTCTTTCCCGGGGCTGGATGATGTTATTGCCGCATCTCATGGTATGAATGGTTTCTTTACCGGTGATAATACTCTCTATCGTGAAGGAGAAGACGGTGTCTATCAGCTGGTACTTCATCAGTCAGACTGTACACCTGAAGAATTTAACAAGGTCTGCAATATCCTTTCCGAGTATGGCATCGGCCGCGCATTCACACCAGCCGGTGAAGCCTACCTCAGAGAGCACTGTGCACTGATTGCTGATCATGCACTTCAGAAGCTTCTGAATATCTGACAAACCAAATATCCTACAGACAAACAAACCGCTGTCGGAATGCGATCCATATGATCTGCATTTCCCGACAGCGGTCCTTTTGTTTCAGCAAAAAAGCTTCTGTTTATTACTCACCAAGAAAATCATTGATCTGAGCTACGAGGACATCTGCGTCCAGGCCATGGACCATTGCTGCTTCTTCCAGAGATTCCATCTGTGAAGACGGGCAGCCAAGACAATGCATTCCTGCTCTCATCAGGATCGGTGCGATATTCGGGTCTACAGTGAGCAGTTCTCCGATCAGCATGCTCTTTGTAACTTTTGCCATGATTGTATTCTCCTTTACTGTTTTATCGAAATATTTCATTCCGTTCTGCTATTATAATACGAATCCGGAATGGAATCAACGGGTTACGAATTTTCAGTTTTGTTTATAAATTTATACTTGTATTCTTTATGCAGATATATTAGAATGGGAATAGAATCCCTGGTAGGGGATACATACAATACACAATTTAAAAGGAGGATATCAATTATGGCATATGTAATTTCTGACGAGTGCGTTAGCTGTGGAACATGTGAGGGTGAGTGCCCGAACGAGGCTATTTCTCAGGGAGACGAGCATTATGTAATCGACGCAGACGCTTGTGTTGACTGCGGAACATGCGCTGAGGCCTGTCCAGTTGGTGCTATCTCTGCTGAGTAATGCATCATTAGCTTGATAAGCTGCTATAATGAATGAGGCTGCCGGTTTACCGGCAGCCTTTTCTGTTTTTTTTATTCTTTTTTCCCTCACAGGAAGCTGCCGCTTCTCTTCTTGCCTGCTGCTGCCTGCGGATCGCTTCATCCAGAGAACGACACCGGTACTCTCCTTCTTTCTTTCTCTGCATTTCCTCACGGATCAGGCGTTCCATGATTTCCTGAAACTCCAGTATCTTATCGTTATCTGCTCCGCACTTCTCTGTATTCCCGGATTCCGTTTTTTCCATGAACTCCTTTTCAGATCCCGTTTTTTTCATTGGGATATCTTCAAGCTCAACAGCTTCTCCATCCAGGATCCTGATACCAGATTCTGAAAAATCCGGTGTATCTGCCTTTCTTGCCTCCGGTGGGATCAGTGTACGGATTGCTTTCAACTGAAGTCCTTTACTTTTCAGCTCATTTATTTTAAGAAAAAGCTGGATATCAAACGGTGTATAATAGCGATGTCCCAGTTCATTGCGTCCGATCCGAAGCTCCAGTTCTTCCTCCCAGTAACGCAGGACATAAGATTTCACTCCGGTCAGTGTTACGGCCTGTCTGACTGTATATCTTTTTTCCATTGTGAACGCCCCCTTATATAGAGATTCACTGCTGCTGTCTACAGTATAACCCCTGAGATCAGGAAATAGCAAGAATAATCGGTTGACATAATTTTACCAAATATGACTCTTTGCCTATATCCATAGCATCCCGAACTCCACGATCACACAGACAAAAATACAAAAGGCCATCAGGATAACTATAAGCTTTCATCCTGACAGCCTTTCATTTACCGTCTGCACGGCTCTATTTTTTCATATTTACAAACTGGGTATATCTCGGCAGCCATACCAGCTCCACAGTTCCGATCGGGCCGTTTCTCTGCTTGGCTATGATAATTTCCGCAATGTCTTTCTTCTCGGTATCTTTGTGATAATAATCATCTCGATAGATAAACATGACCACATCCGCATCCTGCTCAATAGCTCCGGACTCTCGAAGATCTGAAAGCATTGGTCTGTGATCCGGTCTCTGTTCCACTGCACGGCTAAGCTGTGATAACGCAATTACCGGTACATCGATCTCTCTTGCCAACGCTTTCAGCGATCGTGAAATATCTGAAATTTCCTGCTGTCTGGAATCCGATTTTCCACTTCCGCTCATCAGCTGAAGATAATCGATCATGATGATCCCCAGATTATGCTCAAGCTTATATTTTCTGCATTTGGAACGAAGCTCCGCAATGGAGATTCCAGGTGTATCATCAATAATAAGATTGGAGCCACCGATAATATCCGCTCCTTCTACCAGCTTCGTCCAGTCCTCATCTTTCAGATTTCCGGTACGGAGATTCTGGGAATCCACGTGAGATTCCATAGCAAGAAGACGGTTTACCAGCTGCTCCTTGGACATCTCCAGACTGAAAATAGCCACGGTCACATCTTTACGAAACGCCATATACTGGGCAATATTCAATACAAAGGCAGTTTTTCCCATGGAAGGTCGAGCTGCGATCAGTACAAGATCGGACGCGTGCATACCGGAAGTCTTATAATCCAGATCCACAAATCCGGTCGGGATCCCGGTAACGGAGCCCTTCAGCTTGGAAGCCTTCTCAATATTGCTGACTGCATTCAACACAACCTGCTGGATCGGCACATAATCGCTGCCATTTGTTCTCTGCAAAATATTAAACAGCTTTTTCTCGGATTCCTCAAGTATGGTTTCCGTACTGTCCTTTTCCAGATAACAGGCATTGGCAACTTCTTCCGTAGTCCGTATCAGCCGACGGAGAACTGCCTTTTCGCTTACGATATTGGCATAGTATTTCACATTGGCTGATGTAGGAACTGCTGCGATCAGATCACGGACATATTCCATACTGCTGATGTCCGGCGGAAGCTCTTTCTCCTTGAGACGATTCTGCAGAGTGATCAGATCTACCGGCTGTCCTTCATTGCAGAGCTCCACCATGGCATCAAAAATGATGCCATATTGTTTTTGATAAAAATCATCACTGGTCAGGATCTCGGAAGCCACCAGGATCGCATCACGATCCAGGATCATGGATCCGATCACTGACTGCTCTGCCTCAATGCTGTGAGGCAGAATCCTCTTGATCAGTGCTTCTTCCATTGATTACGCCTCTTTTACCCAGACTTTGAGACTTCCGGTTACCTTCGGATGAAGTCGTACCGGAATATTGGTAACACCCAGGTTACGGATCGGATTCTCCAGCTGGAGCTTTTTCTTATCGATATCAAGATTCAGCTGTTTTTTGGCTGCCTCTGAGATTTCTTTTGAGGATACAGAACCGAATGTTCTTCCGCCTTCACCTACCTTCAGAGTAAGGATAACCTCCTTTGTGGAAAGCTCCTCTGCAAATGCCTTGGCAGCGTCCAGGTTTTCCTGTGCAACCTTTTCTTCATTTGCCTTACGGAGTTTCAGGTCATTGAGATTCTTGGATGTAGCTTCAACACCAAACTTTTTTGGCAGGATCATGTTTCTTGCATATCCGTCACTTACATTTACGATCTGTCCCTTTTTACCCAGGGATTTAACATCTTCCAGAAGAATTACTTTCATTTCTATTTGTCCCCTTCCTGATATAACTGGTCTATAATTTCTTTCAGCATTCTTTCGGTCTCATCCATGGTGTCTTTCACCTGTGCACCGGCAATATTCAGATGTCCGCCGCCGCCCATCCGTTCCATCATGACCTGTACATTCACTTCATCAATGGCTCTGGCACTGATGTAAACCTCATTATTATAGCTGGTAAGAACAAAAGATGCCTTGACTCCTGCGATATTGAGCAGCTCATTGGCCGCCTGTGCTCCTACAACGGTAGGACTTTCCAGACCTTCACTCGGACATCTTGCAATGGCAAAATAATCTCTGTAGATCTCCGCAGTACGAACTGCCTCCGCTCTCGCCTTATAGGAATCAATATTATCCCGGAGCATCTTACGTACACGTGTCACATCTGCTCCGCATCTGCGCAGGAATGCTGCTGCCTCAAAGGTACGCACACCCGCTCTTGTTGTAAAGTTGTTGGTATCGATCATGATACCCGCATAAATACAGTCCGCCTCAATACTGCGAAGCTTCAGCCCGTCTGCAAAATACTGCAGGATCTCTGCGATCATCTCGCAGCTTGAGGATGCATATGGCTCCACATAGGACAGAACTGCATTCTGGATCACCTCGCTGCCGCGGCGGTGATGATCCAATACCACAATGGTCTTTGTCATATAGAGAAGATCCTGGCATTCGGTATAGCTTGGCTTGTTGGTATCCACCACAATTACTACCGTATTATTATCCACCAGTTCTTTGGCCTGATTACTGTCCACAAACATGGACGGCTCATAATCCGGATTCTCCATAAATCCACTCATCAGCGGCCGAATGGATGTGGTCGGATCATTGATCACAATATGCACCGGCTTACCAAGAGTCTTACCGGCACGGTAAATACCGATCCCAGCTCCCAGAGCATCCACATCTGTGATCTTGTGTCCCATAACCACCACTCGATCCTTGGTGCTCATAAATTCCTTCAGAGCCTGAGCCTTCACTCGTGCCTTCACTCGGGTTGATTTCTCCATCTGCTGTGCCTTGCCGCCAATGTAGGTAATATTATTTTCATTTTTGATCACTACCTGATCACCGCCACGGCCCAGTGCCATCTCAATGGCAATTCTGGCATATTCGTAATTCTGGATATACGTAGAAGCATTCAGACCGATTCCAATACTTAATGTCACAGCCATTTCATTTCCGATGTTAACCGTCTTAACCTCATCCAGGATATGAAAACGCTGTTCCTTCAGTGTTTCCAGTGAACTCTGGCGCATGATCAGAAGATATTTATCTTTCTCCAGTTTCTTCACAAGGCCGTCAAAGTTGGAAAAATACTTAGTGATCTTTCGGTCGATCAGTGCGATAAGCAGAGATCTTCTCACATCCTCCACGCTCTCCAGTGCTTCTTCATAATTATCCAGATAAGCCAGTGCTACAACAAGCTTGTTATCCTCATTTTTCTGGATGTATTCCTTAAGCTCTGTTTCATCATAAAGATACATGGCGATCAGACTGACATTCTGGGACATATTCTCCAGAATATCCGCATGGCTGACTACTTCACCCATAGTCACCCGCTGCATGGAAACCCGATAGATCCGATCCCCGAAATGTATACTCATCTCGGAAATTTCCGGTTCATCGGCTACAGGAAGCTTGTCCGGAGTAATATCCGGGAAAACTGTGCTGATATTTTTTTTATAAAACTGATCTCTCCCCGTGATCTCTGAAAAAATACGGTTGGACCAGATCATGCGGCCTTCCATATCCATAATGGCATAAGGAAGCGCCAGTTCTTCCAGCATCCGCTTTTCTACCACATCATACTGATTGGCAAATGCGATCATATCATTGATGATCAGCGGTTTGTGATATCGAAAAAGCTGTACTGCGATAAAAATATAGATCACAGTACCTACAGACACCAGAATTCCGGCCTTTACACTTACAATAAACACCAGCAGGTCCAGCAGCACGACCAGGACCGAAAGGTACAGCGGCCAGCGCATGAAGTGTTTCATAGGCCCCTTGAATTTAACTTTGTTGTTCATTGCTTTTTCCTGTTCTTAATGTAATTTAACCCACAAGTTATTTAACATTATACCAGATTCCTTATTATAATTCCATAGCAATGATAAAATCTGTTTTGCTCATAAAAAAAACAGGGCCGCTGCTTCCAGATGACTGCTCATCTGTTTCGCAACGACCCCGTATAAGATCAGAATTAGTCCTGAACGTATGGCATCAGGGACATATGACGTGCTCTCTTAACAGCAACTGTCAGTGCTCTCTGATGTTTCGCACAGTTACCTGTAATTCTTCTCGGGAGAATTTTACCTCTCTCGGAAACATACTTTCTTAACTTTGCTACATCCTTGTAATCGATCTCGTTATTCTCTTTACCGCAGAATACACAAACTTTTTTTCTTCTGCGTCCGCCTCTTCTCTTCATCGGAGAATCTGGTCTCTCGCCTCTATTGTAAGCCATGATTGTTTCCTCCTATCTTATTCGTCTCATCTGTCTTGATCAGATGTTCTAATTGAACGGCAGCTCCTCATCAATTCCATCTGGAATGTTCATGAAGCCGTCGGCGCTTGCTGCGCTCGGACTCGGCATAGACGTTGCAGGTGCTGCCTCTGTTCTCGGATGAGCTGCTGCATAGCTGTCGCTTGATGCTTTGCTCTCAGCAAATTCCTGATCCTCAACAACAACCTCTGTCGTATAAACCTTCTGTCCCTCACGGTTCGTATAGTTTCCTGTCTGGATACGTCCCGTAACTGCAATTTTCAGTCCCTGTCTGAAATACTTTTCCGCAAATTCTGCTGTACGTCCGAAAGAAACACAGCTGATAAAATCAGCACTTGCCTCTCCGTCACGACGGAATCTGCGATCAACTGCCAGTGTATATCTGGCGATTGCCAGGGCATTTTCTCCTGCGGAATATCTTACCTCAGGATCTCTTGTCAAGCGTCCCATTAATATTACTTTGTTCATCGTTCTACCTCTCTTATGATTTCACTTAACTGAACAGGTTCTTAATGGTGTTTTCAAAAATCCGCTGCAAAAATTATGCCTCTTTCTTGACAACCAGGTATCTTAATACATTGTCCATGATGCGGACATGTCTCTCGATCTCCGCCGGGCACTGAGAATCTGCTTCAAACTGAATAAAATAGTAGAAGCCTTCATGCATTTTCTGAATCTCGTAAGCTAATTTCTTCTTACCCCATTCTTCAACTTCTGTGATCACGCCGTTGTAACGTGTGATGTAGCCTTTTGCTTTCTCAACTACAGCGTCACGTGCTTCGTCCTCAAGCTTAGCGCTCACAACTAATGCTAACTCGTACTTGTTCATGCTTGTCTTAACCTCCTTATGGTCTTTTGGCCCTTTGCCTGTCAAAGAGCAAGGATATGAAATATATCACGATTGTTGATTCTAGCACATCTCTCCCGTGATGTAAAGCATAAATTTAATTTTTTTCAATTTTTTTCAAATCTCGTGTATTTTTCTCAACCAGCTTACGTGCCACCATGATCTGATGTCCGCAGCCCTTGCATTTCAGGCGGAAATCCGCTCCTACGCGAAGGATCTCCCATTCTTTACTGCCACAGGGATGAGCCTTCTTCAGTGTGACAATATCTCCAACTTCATAATTTAATCCCATTTGATACTCCTCATTTTTAATTTGCAGATTATCCCAGGTTCCCATATTTTCAGACTCTTATCTGAGAAAACACCTGCCCGATCGGTTCTTTAATAAGAAGATCCGCATATTTATCCCTCGGTGTCGGTGCCTTGTTGATCACCACCAGATGATTTCCCCGGAAATAATCGATCAGGCCTGCTGCCGGATATACCGCCAGAGAAGTTCCCCCAATGATCAGCACCTCCGCCTCTGAGATCACTCTTACTGATTCCTGGATCGTATAGTCATCCAGCCCTTCCTCATAAAGGACCACATCCGGCTTGATCATGCCGCCGCAGCTACACCGCGGAACACCTTTCGATTCCTTCATATATTTAAAATCATAGAATTTCCCGCATTTCATACAATGATTTCGGTAAACGCTTCCGTGAAGCTCCAGAACCTTTTTACTTCCTGCCATCTGGTGAAGATTATCGATATTCTGAGTGATCACAGCCTTCAGCTTTCCTGTTTGCTCCATCTCCGCCAGCTTAAGATGTGCCGCATTCGGTTTTGCAGTATCACAAAGCATCTTATCTCTGTAAAATTTAAAGAATTCCTCAGGTTTTCGCATAAAAAATGTATGGCTTAAGATCGTCTCCGGCGGGTAATCATATTTCTGGTTATACAGTCCGTCCTGGCTTCGAAAATCCGGGATCCCGCTTTCTGTTGAAACACCTGCGCCGCCGAAAAATACAATATTTCTGCTCTCATCAATGATCTTTTGTAATTTTTCTATCTCATTTCCCATATCATTTCCTCCCAAACTTATCCGCAAAAGCTCTACTGTGGGTTCACCGCATTCACTCTTTTTCCCTGTACCACAAAACGTGTTGCCTGATTGCCGGTACAGGTTGATAATGTAACGATCTTATCCTTCACATTGGCTTCACTTGCAGTGGCATCTGTTCTGATCTCCGAATTCTGGAACATTTTTTTCTCATATTCCAGAAACTCTTTGCCAGGTCCTTTAAATAAGGTATACGTATCGCTGTTTACAGAAGTCGTATACGCTGCAATGATCTCATACCGGTAATCTTTTTCCGGTGTGAGGATCCAGAAATATTTGCTAGTATTATAAAGCGTCTCATCCGCTCTGTACTTTTTCAGCATTCCAAACATGGAACCATTCTTCATGTTGTGTCCGTACACCAGGGTATTACAATCGCTGAAATCTCTTTTGTTCTCATAATCAATAAAGATCGTTCCCGCAAAATTATAATTTTTCTCATATGTCTGGTGCAGATAAAAATTATTATCCTCTCCCTGTACCACCGGATAACTGATCTCAGGCAATGCTTCCATATAGATCCAGCCGATCACATCCTCATTGATACTCCTGAGAGAATCAAAATCAATGCTCACAGGTGCTACAGGCTGTTCATCCGGCTGATCTATCTCTTCCACCTGGTCCGGATCACGTTCTGTCACTGCCATTTCGGAAATGCTGTTATATTCATCGGTTCCTTTTTTATATTCTGTATAAATATGATAAAGGTTAAAAGCTGCATAACAGAAAATACAGATTGCCACGATCAGAACGATCGTCAGAATATGATCTCCAACTGTTTTTTTCTTTTTCACCTTGTTTTTCCTGCTCATAATCACACTCCTTTAAATCTGTCAGGATCATCTGGTTTCTGTATTTATTATAAATATCCCTCCGTTTTCTTGCAACCGTTTTGTTTTTGTCCTGTTTTATACAGAAAGAAGCCGCCTCGGAATGGGCATCCGAAGCGGCTTGTAAGGTATATTCTATTTCAGAGCTGCTGTTATTTTTCAGGCCAGTTCTTTTCCTGTAAGCATTTTGTATGCCTGGAGATATTTCTCAATAGTCTTGTCAACGATCTCCTGCGGAAGTGTCCAGTCGTTGTCCGGATTGGCTTTCAGCCAGTCACGTGCAAACTGTTTGTCAAAGGATGGCTGACCATGTCCTGGTTCATAGCCTTCTGCCGGCCAGAAACGGGAGCTGTCCGGTGTCAGCATCTCATCACCGATAACCATGTTTCCGTCCTCATCAAGACCAAACTCGAATTTTGTATCTGCAATGATGATTCCCTTGCTGAGTGCATACTCTGCACATTTTTTGTAAAGAGCAATGGTGTTGTCACGAAGCTTTTCTGCATACTCGCGTCCTTTTCCTGGGAAGTATTTCTCAAGATGATCGATACTCTGCTCAAAGGAAATATTCTCATCGTGATCACCGATCTCAGCCTTGGTAGATGGTGTGTAGATCGGCTCAGGCAGCTTGTCGGATTCCTTCAGTCCCTCCGGAAGCTTGATGCCGCATACAGTGCCGTTCTCCTTATAGCTTGCCCAGCCGCTTCCTGTGATATATCCACGTACGATACACTCGATCGGAAGCATGTTCAGTTTACGGCACATCATGGATTTTCCTTCGAATTTCTCCTGCTGGAAAAACTCCGGCATATCCTTGGTATCTACAGAGATCATGTGGTTCGGAAGAATGTCCTCAGTCATGTCAAACCAGAATTTGGACATCTGGGTCAGTACAGCACCTTTCTTTGTAACTTCGTTATTCAGAATTACGTCAAAGCAGCTGATACGGTCTGTTGCAACCATGATCAGACTGTCTCCATTGTCATAGATCTCACGTACTTTACCTTCTTTGATTGGTTTTAATTCCTGCATGTTCTCACACCTCATCATTCGGTTATTTGATTTTTGTTTTCGACACCGTTACCGTATCACCTCACAAGCCCTCCTGTCAAGATATCAGGCCCCTTTCAGTCATAAGTATTCGTTAAGGGATCATTCATATTTCTAATAGTGATGCACATTCCTCCTGAAGCTTTTTCTCCTGTTTCCGGTAAAGAAGCTTCTCACTGCAGGCAAAATAAGGATCACAGCCATACTCTCGGATAAAGGCCGCCGCATGGCTGTTCCGGATCAGTCCGGTGACAAAAAGCACCGTTTCCTGTCCGTCCCCGAAGCATTCCTTCATAAATGCAAATGCCTGTTCCAGCTCCCCGCTGATCTTTTTCGCACAGGCCTTTCTCTTCTCCGCCATTTCCGTAAACAGCTGCCGGATCCGTTCAAAGCCAGCCTCTGTTTCTGTGATATGCTCCTTTCGGATAGTAAGGCTGAATTCCTCCAGAGTGCGGATCACAAGCTCTTCTGTAGTCTGCTGATCTGCGGTAAGAAGCTCCGCCTCCAGACGGACAGCCAGACTTTTCTTCTTCATATCTGTAAATTCATCCAGCGCTGTCATGTCCTTTTTATCCTGAAGAAAAGCTTTCAGATGCAGAAGTTCCTGATAAACAGCACCTGTCTCACCATCCATCTTCTCATAGGTCAGAAAACCTCCGTTCAGACCGTCAAGCAGAAGCCCTGTCACAAGGAAGCGTTCCTCAAAGGAAGCTTCCTTCGCCATTTTTACCTTTTTCTGCTGTTCCTCCTCCGGCATCTCTCCGGAAAGCAGACGTTCCAGGCCATAGTCCTCTCCGTACTTCCGGTACAGCTGATAGCTGGCAAAAAAGCTTCTTGCGATCTCCTCTCTGCATAAATACTCCCCGACCAGATTCTCTGTGATCTCCACGCCCAGCTCCTCATAAGCCTTCAGGATCTCAGACAGGTCTTCCCAGCCTCTTGCTGTCACGAAGAATTTCCCGTCCACTGTATTTTCCACAGAATAAAAATGATCCTTTTTCATGCCGAGATAAGCCAGGATCGATCCGTGGATCTCCTTTTTCCAGGCATACTCCATCCACACCTCAAGATCTGCCTCGATATCCATCCTCCGCACACGGTCCAGTGTTACAATATCAAACTCCCGGACCGATTTATTATATTCCGGAGGATTTCCTGCTGCCGCGATCAGCCATCCTTCCGGCACACTGTGGCTTCCGAAGGTCTTGTTCTGAAGGAACTGCAGCATGGTAGGCGCAAGTGTCTCGGAGACACAGTTGATTTCATCGATAAACAGGATTCCCTCCTTCTTTCCGGTACGTTCCATACAATCATACACAGAAGCAATGATCTCGCTTAAGGTATACTCTGTGATGCTGACCTCTTTTCCGTTGTAGCACCGGGTCACGATCCTTGGCAGTCCTACCGCACTCTGTCTTGTATGATGGGTAATGGTATAGGCTACCAGACCTACATTACATTCCTCTGCCACCTGCTCCATGATCGCTGTTTTCCCGATTCCGGGAGGCCCCATAAGCAGGACGGGACGCTGCCGGAGTTTGGGAAATGTGTAGCGTCCGGCTGCATCCTTCCGGTTGTAAGCCAGTAAGGTATGTTTGATCTCTTCTTTTGCCTCTTTTATGTTCATGTTCTGTAACGCACTCCTTCCTGTTCTGCCACAAGCCGGATCGCCCAGGGCGGAACAAGCTCCATTTTTTCTGTTTTATGTAAAAATACAAAGGCCGTTTCATAATCCGGTTTGCTTCCGGGATATATCCCATCCCCGTCTGTAAAATAGATCAGAGCCTTAAGACTGCGGATTTCTTTTTTCTCCTGCTGCTCCTTCACATACCGGAACACCGGCCGGAAATCTGTTCCGCCCCGGCCCTGTATGGTGATATTTTTGCTGTATTCCTTCCATTCTTCCTCGGAATGGATCACCTTAACATCCTGGATACAGCAGTCACACTGGATCAGGTACACCTTCATTTTATGGAAAAAATTCTCTTTTTCACTGAGAATGGAATACGTTTCTCCAAGGAATCTCCGCACAGTCTCTCCATCACAGGAGCCGGAAGTATCAATGGCGATCACCAGCTCCTCCAGACGGTTCACTTCCTTATATTCCAGCGGCTCGATCAGCGGAAGATTTCCATAATGCTCCATCCCGTAATTATAAAAAATATAATCAAAGCTTTCCGTATCCAGCTCCACCTCTTCCCGCAGCACAGAAAACTGACGGAGAAATTTTTTGTAATCGTATCTTCCGGATCTTACCGTTCCTGCCTCTTCCTTCTGGTCCCCTTTCTGACTTCCCCGCCGTTTCCGGTGATCCTGACGGTTTGCGGCAGTATAGGAAAGAAGCTTGTTCCATTTTTCCTTTGTTCTTTTTCCTTTTTCTCCTGTGCAGGCATCCCATAGTGAGTGATCATCAAAATGGAACGCTTCTTCCATCTCTTCCAATCGAAATGGAAATACCTGATCTTTCAGTTTCTGGCAGATCTTTTCTGCGGAATCCGCGCCGTTTCCAAGCATATGGAAAACTTTTTTCCGGATTTTTTTTTCATTTCCACCTGTCTCCAGAACCGGGATCTTTTCTCTGGAAATGATCTGTTCCACCGCAATATCACAGGCTAGGTTCCATAAACGTCTGTCTTCCTGATTTTCCCGAAAAAGATGCAGATACAGGCAGTGCAGCAACATATGCAAATACCCTCGTCGCACTGCCTCCGGCTTTTTCACATAAAGTTCCAGCAGATATTCCGGAGAAAAAAGGAAGAACTCTCCGTCTGTTCCAATGGTTCTGGTCTCTTCCGAACCCTTCCCGGAAATGCAGGCAAAAGCACCGTCCAGATATGGAAAATAGTAGTACAGTTCGTTCCTCACATTTTCCAGGATATGTATTCCCAGTTCTTCCTGATTCCGGTCCACCGAATCCGCCTCCTGTCCTTCTGATCAAACTATAGCACTCCAAAAAAATACTGCACACTCTTGACAACAGGACTATGATAGAGTCAAGAGGTGATTATTATATTACATGATGAAACACGTAAACTACTTATTGAAGCTTGGAATAAAACGCACAATGCAAAAGAAATCCCAGAGTGTTTTTCTGTGAATACCAGTACTGTTTACCGCCTGGAAAAACAAATGCGTGAAACAGGTTCTGTAAAAACAAGAACATCACAGAGAGGACGTAAACATGCCCTGACACCGTAAGATATCCAAAATATTGACCGGGTGGTTCAGCAGGAACCAGATATCACAATTGATGAAATCATCGATAAACTTGGTCTGCATGTTTGTAATGAAACAGTCCGCAAGGCAGTTATTAAACTCGGGTATTCTTACAAGAAAAA
>NZ_JBDGAB010000058.1:0-23209 GCF_040910705.1 Blautia sp. RTP21359st1_E11_RTP21359_211015 | reverse complement strand
CACATTCTTCAGTACATCCTGTGGCTTCTTGGAAAGATATCCAGATATAAAAATAAAAGCAGGCATGTGAAAAATGGTGATCCCATACCATACATAACGCACCACCATGTCCACCTTGACCAGCTGAAATGCGATCAGATGATTAAATACGACAAGAAAGATCAGTACTACTTTAATGTTATCGACCAGGTAAGAATACGGAACTCCCTGGCTATCCGTTCTCTGTTTCATTTGTTTCCACCTTGTAATATTTGATAAAAGTATGAATAAATAATAACATATATTTATGAATTTGGAAATAAAGAATTAATATATGTCAGAATTATTCACCTCTTCCAGAATTTTTCAACGGTATTTCCATATCCCGTGGAGCGCATAGGAAACAAAGAAAAACAGACTCTTCAGCGGACCATATCCCACATACCGATACACCTGATAAGTCATTGCCGCAGACTTCAGCTTATTTCTGGATTTTCCCCCTTCACTGAGCCGGTATTTCAGGTAAGGTCTGTTGATCCCTGCTGCAAATCCTCCCTTTCTCAGGATCCGGAGCCAGGTAATGTAATCTTCATGGCTGTCATCATGTTCCATTGGAAACGCAAGTGCATCTTCTCTGCGCAGCAATACGGAAGAACAGTTGATGCTGTTATGCTTCAGAAGCTCCCTGTATGTGATCCGTTCCTTTACCGGAATATATTTGCCGGTAGTGCGCCCATCCGGCGTCATCAGTTCTCTTCCGGTGGAGCAGATCGCACAGCCGGTCTGTTCCATAACCTCTGTCTGGGCTTTCAGCTTGCCCTTTTCCCACCAGTCATCCGCATCCAGAAATGCGATATATTTTCCCCGGGCTTCCTTTACGCCCCGGTTTCTGGAACGGGCAGCCCCCATATTCTGTTCATTTTGGATATAACGGATCTTTCCGCTGTCCATATATTTCATTACAGCAAGTTCTGTGCCGTCTGCAGAACAGTCATCAATGACCAGCACTTCTACCGGAACCTCCTGTCCCAGTGCTGATTCGATCGCTTTTCCAATATATCTTTCCCCGTTATATACGGGCATCACTACGGAAACCAACGGCTTTTCCATAAAAACAACCTCCGTCCTCTCTATCCACAAAATGCGCGTCAGGATGATCTGCCGCAGCCTGACACGCATTTCGTTTCGTTACTTATTTTTTGTCTTCGGAATCCTTAAGAGCGTTCTTCTGATTATCATCCACGCCCTCGGAAACTTCTTTCTGGAAAAAGATCTTTACAGTCATAAACAGAAGCTTGATATCCAGAAGGAATGAATAATTTTCAATATAAAACAGATCCAGCTTCAGCTTATCATACGGTGTGGTGTTATATTTGCCATATACCTGAGCATAACCGGTCAGTCCGGCTTTTACCTTAAGACGATAGTGGAATTCCGGGATTTCCTGCTCATATTCCTGCATGATCACATCTCGTTCCGGCCGTGGACCTACCAGAGACATATCACCCATAAACACGTTAAACAGCTGGGGAAGCTCATCCAGATGCAGGTTACGCAGAACATGTCCTACCGGTGTGATACGGGAATCGTGCTTGGACGCAAGACGTGCTCCGTTCTTCTCGGAATCCACACACATGCTTCGGAATTTCCGGATGCGGAATTCCTTTCCCTGATAGGTAAGACGATCCTGGAGATAAAATACCGGACCGCCGTCATAAGCCTTCACCGCAATGGCAATGATCAGCATGATGGGTGAGGATACGATGATCCCAAGTCCGGAAACAATGATATCCAGAACTCTCTTGGCTGCACGCTGCTCCATGGAAAGTCCCTGATTCCTGCACATCAGAAGCGGCGTATCAAACAGATGGATCCTGTCTGTTCCAAGCAGGATGATATCGGAAATCTTCGGGCTCATATAGCAACGGATGGAATGAGAAAAACAGTATTTCAGATACCTGTTTCGGATCTGGGACGGAAGATCCCAGATGATCACGCCTTCATAATCTTCCATCATGGCATGGATCTTCTCTTCGCCCTCACGGATATGAACCTTACCGCTGATATCGTATTTATCCTTTCGGGTGTTCATCTTGTGGATCACATCACCGGGATCACGGTCTCCGTAGATCACCAGCAGCCTTCTGGCTCCGTACAGTCTGGAGTAAATATACCTGGAGCCCCAGATCCACAGTACCGTCACAACAAGCTGGACTCCGGTCATTTCGATCACCGGTCTGGCCGACATAAACCATCTGTTGATCAGTGTGATCTGAAAATACGTCACAACATTGGTACAGATCGTTGCCAGCGTCAATGAATAAAATACATCGATACGCTTCAGATAGCCTACCTTCAGACCTCCGTAAAGCTTGGCAAACATCAGATAGATCAGCGCATAGATCAGGATCATTACCCAGTTACCTTTTCTCCAGAATGGCTTCAGGATCAGGTCACTGTAAAAATCATACCATACATAAGCAAAGATCGCTGCCTGTGCGATCACGATCAGACTTGCCAGACAAAATACCACAAATCTCTTATAATCTTCTCTTTTACTTCTATTCACAGATTTTTCTTCCTTCCTGAGGAGTAGATATTAACTTCATCATTATAGCCAATATATACTCTTACGTCCAGAGATTCCTCTGATTTTTCTCCTGATATTTTCCTGTCAGGATGTTTTTTTCCGTGACTATAGCAAAAATCCCCAGGAGCTTACCCGGGGATTTTTGGCTGTATATATTTATTTTTCTTTTTCAGTTTCCACGCCTTTTCGAATTATTCATTCACCAGGTTATACTCTTCGATGGATTTGTTGATGGAATCTGCCATGTTTTTCACAGCTGTATCCACATCCTCTTTTCCGTTGAGCATGCTCTCAATCTCGGATTCCACGGTAGCTCTTGCCTCCGGGAATACACTTAACAGAGCGCCTACATAGTCGGCAGAAGAATCATGGAGCTGGTCGATCGCTGTCTGGAACTGCGGATATTTTGCAACATTAGCCTTAAATACCTGCTCTTCCTGAGCCTTTACAGTTACAGGGAAATATCCGGTCTGTGCGTTCCAGTAAGCCTGAGACTCCGGAGAGATCAGGAATTTTACGAACTCCCATGTTGCACGAAGCTTTTTCGGATCATTGTTGTTCAGTGCCCAAAGAGATGCACCACCGATGGAAACACCGCCCTCGTCACTGGATTTGATCTTCGGGAAGTATGCAGTACCAACCTCAAATTTTCCGTTTACATCCTGAAGGATCTGTTTCAGGGAAGCTGTGGAGCCAAGAGTGATCGCAGATTTTCCTGCTGAGAAATCTGCCAGACCAGCATCGCCGCCTTTTCCTACGACCGGTGCGAAGCCCTTGTCGTTAAGATCCTTCCATGCTGTAAGGATATTCTTTGCAGCATCATTCTCGTCAAAAGCAACAGCTGTAGCAGCCTCTTTACGTCCGTTTCCGTTGTTTGCATACTCAAGGACCTGCTTTCCGATAAACTGCTCGAAGAACCATCCGTAGATTCCAAGAGACATTACCTCGCCTGCGCCGCCTTTGTCCAGAAGATCCTGTCCGATCTCACCGATGCCCTCCAGGCTGTCCGGAATTTCTGTGATGCCTGCTTTATCAAACATGTCCTTGTTGTAATACATGATCGGTGTGGAAGAGTTGAACGGCATGGAGTACAGCTCATTGTCGATGGTGTAGTATGCAGCCAGGTTCGGCTCGATCTCAGATACATCGTAGCTATCTGCGTCGATCATCTGCTGCATAGGCACGATCCATCCGGAATCGATCATGAATCTTGTTCCGATCTCATATACCTGTACAAGATCCGCACCCATGTTTCCGATCTGTGCACTTTTCAGCTTGTTCAGGGAATCATCATATTCCCCCTGATACTGAGCATCTACCGTAATTCCGTATTCATTCTCATCGTTGAATTTTTTTACCAGTGTATCGATCGCCTCACCATTGACACCACCCATGGAATGCCAGAAGGTAATGGTAGTTCCATCTACATCGGAAGCATCTGCCATTTCCACTTTTTCATCTGTGCCGGCATCTGCGGCGAATACAGTTACTCCGGAAAGAGAACCGATAGTCATTGCTGTGGTAAGGAAAGCTGCGATGATTTTTTTCTTCATAACTTTTTTCTCCTCTTGAAAAATTTTCTCTTTTTTCATTTTTTTATATAAGATGAACTGCCCGTCTTACGACTTTGCAGTATCTTTTTGCATTATTTTTCCCCTTACAGCAGGATGCTGCAGGGTTGCTGCCTGCTCCGATATCAGCCCTTGACTGCACCCGAGAACATTCCTCTGATCAGCTGTTTCTGTCCAACGATAAAAATGGAAATGGACGGAATGATGATCATAACAACGCCTGCGATCATCAGGGTGATGGACTGTGAATCCACACTATCCAGCATACTGATACCGATCTGAACGGTTCGCATATTGTTGGAGCCTGTTACAAGCAGCGGCCACATGTACATATTCCATGCGTTGATAAAGGTATACACTGCCATAGCGCCAATAGCGGATTTTGTCAGCGGAAGCAGGATCCTTACGATAAATTTCAGATTGCTGCAGCCGTCAAGCTTTGCCGATTCATACAGTGAGATCGGGAAAGTCATGTAAAACTGACGGAACAGGAAAATTCCCATTGCGGATGTAAGGTAAGGCACGATCAGTACCTGATAAGTATCCAGCATTCCCCAGCTTGATACCGTCAGGTAGTTGGAAATGATCGTTGCCTCTCCCGGAACCATCATGGTTGCCATCACAACCATGAAGAGAATACCTTTTCCTTTGAATTCCAGGAAAGAAAACGCAAAAGCAGCAAGAGAACAGGTAATGATCTGTCCGATGGTAATGCATCCCGCCATGATAAAGGAATTCAATATGAATCGGAGAAGTGGAACGGTGCGGAATGCATTGATAAAGTTGGAAAAGGTCGGATTCTTGGGAAAGAGATTCAACTCTGTAGTAAACAGTTCACTGGAAGGCATCAGTGCAATACTGATGGCATAAAGCAATGGAAGCAGGATCAGAACTGCAAACACCACATTTGCCGTAACACGGAGCGCTGTTCTTGTCCTTCTCTTTGCAAGAGCCTTTGCATTCATAGCTTTTTTCAGCTCCAGAAGCTCCTCTTTTGACATGTTTCCCACTGCCGGGACTGCCATATTTTCCATCTGGCTCATCAGTAATTCACTCCCTTCTTCTCAATACGGAACATGATCAGTGTGATGATCATGATGATCACAAACAGGATAACAGACTGGGCTGCCGCACTTCCGAAGCGGTAGTTAAAAAACGCATCCCTGTAAATGGAATAAACAATAACATTGGTAGACTCATTAGGACCACCCTCTGTCAGGATCTTGATCTGTCCAAAGGACTGAAAGGCCTGTATGATATTTACCACCAGTGTGTAAAACATGATCGGGGAAAGTCCCGGAAGCGTCAGGCTGAAAAACTGCTGCACACTGCTGGCTCCATCCACAGAAGCTCTCTCATAAATGGTCTCATCAATATTCCCGAGTCCTGCGGAAAAATACAGAAAATTGATCCCGCTGTTCAGCCACGCAGTAAGAATGGCTACGCAGATCAGAGCCGTGTTCGGATCGTTCAGCCAGTTGATATCCAGGCCGGTAAGCTTGTTCACAATACCTACTGCCGGGTGGAGCATGATCTGGAAGATCATTGCTGCAGAGCTGGATGCGATAGCCATTGGCAGAGCATAGGATGTACTGAACACCCGGATTCCCGGAAACGCCTTGTTACAAAGCACTGCTGCGATCAGACCAAGAAGCATGCCGCCGACCACAACGATCAGCACAAAGATCAGCGTTACCTTCAGACTGTTGATAAAGGATGCTGACTGAAGCAGTTCTTTATAGTTTCCCAGACCAACGTACAGCTTTGCCTGTCCCATCTTGTTAGTCTTGTAAAGACTTAAATAAATTGTTTTCACAAACGGATAAAACAGAAAAATTCCAAAAATAAGCATACAAGGCACCAGATATAAGTACGGTGTGATCTTGCTTTTGCTGTTATTTTCCATAACTATTTCTCCTCCTTGCATAATCAGATTCTATCTACAGGCTGATCTGCCTGTACTCAAGCTCTTCCGTGACATAAATTCATGACACAAAAATATTTTCTTCTGTCTCCGGATCAAACACATGGGCCTTCTCCATATCAAAATACAGAGAAACCTTCTCCCCTACCTGTGTCTGATTTTCCGGACTTAAGCGGACTGCCAGGGTTTTGCCCTGCTCATCAAAATAGAGGATCACTTCCGCTCCCAGCATCTCCCGGTTTACTACAGGCTCATCTACATCTACGCTTTCATTTTCAATACCAAGCTTTTTCGCCTCATCAAACTCGTAGATATCCTCCGGACGGATTCCAAGGATCACGTGTCTGCCGTTATATCTGTCTGCGATCTGTTTTCCTCTGGTTCCGTCCAGATAAACCTTTTTCACAGTTTTGGCATCATCCAGAAGAAGGGCCGTGCGATTATTTTCTTCTGCTTTTACCGTACACCGGAAAAAGTTCATGGACGGAGAACCAAGGAAGCCTGCCACGAAAAGATTTACCGGATTGTCATAAATACTCTGAGGCGCTCCCACCTGCTGGATCAGACCATCCTTCATGACCACGATCTTAGTCCCAAGAGTCATGGCCTCTGTCTGGTCGTGCGTTACATAAATAATGGTGGTGTCCAGCTGTTTATGTAATTTCACAAGCTCCACACGCATCTGAGCACGGAGCTTTGCATCCAGGTTGGAAAGGGGCTCATCCATGAGAAAGGCTTTCGGCTTCCGGATAATTGCACTTCCAATGGCAACTCGCTGTTTCTGACCGCCGGAAAGAGCCGCCGGCCTCCGGTCAAGAAGCTGGTCGATCTCCAGGATCTTTGCCACCTCATGGACCTTTCTGTCGATCTCATCCTTCGGAAGCTTACGGATCTTCAGGGCGTATGCCATATTTCCGTAAACCGTCATGTTCGGATATAAGGCATAGTTCTGGAACACCATGGACATTCCCCTCTCCTTCGGTTCCAGATAATTGGAAAGCTCACCGTCGATCCACAGCTCACCGTCTGTGATCTCCTCCAAGCCTGCGATGATACGCAAAGTGGTGGATTTTCCACATCCGGACGGACCTACAAAGATCACAAACTCTTTATCATGTATATCAAGATTAAAATCCTTCACACCGTAATGCTCCGAATCAAATTGCTTACATACATTTCTAAGTGCAATTTCTGACATTATTTATCTCCTTTCTCTTCTCTCGCTCACATAGTTTGTAGTATAGGATTTTTCCGGCTGTTCAGATATCGTGATTGAGATAAAGCTTTGTGAATTGTATGTTAAATTGTTTCAGAAATTATATGCAATTCCGTTAAATTCTTTCTCCAGAGTAAAATACCCATCGTGTTATGTTGCCACCTTCTTTCGCCGTCATCTCTGTCCTGCATCATATCTTCCAATTTTTATTACATTGATCACAACAGCTCTCTCCAATATGTCAGCAATATGGATATTTCCCGTCTCCTCGCATATCTGAATCAAATAAAAATAGAATATTCATATTTAATACTTGCCTCTCTTCCAGATAAATGCCAACTTTCAGGCTTTTATGATCACTTGATTTGTGCAATTTTTTATGTTGTTTTAATTTTTTCTGTAAAATCTCAAATATATACTTTGTTTTTGTCTAATTTTACCCTTGAAGTTTTGTACATAAGTTAAACAATACAAAATATTATTCTTAAATTTTCTAACTTTTTGTTAGCCACCTCGTCCGAGAAGTGCTATAATAATCCCAGTCAGAAAAGAAATGCAGAATTCGTGTTACTGCGAACAGCGCGAACAGCAACATTACCGGAATCCATGCATCAGGAGGAGGAATTTGACATGATCACATTGAAAGCAGAGAAAAGAAACCCGAATGTAAAAGCTAAAAAATTAAGACGTGAGGGTTACGTCACAGGAATTCTTAGTGGAAAAGAAATGAAAGAGCCTGTAGCACTTCAGTTTAACGGTGCCGAGGCAGCCAAATTCATTAAAGCAAATAAAGAAGGTACACAGGTTTACTTGGACATCGAAGGCGAAAAAGTTGATGCCCTGGTAAAAAATATTGACTATAATCCAATTGAAAAACAGCTGATGGCTCTGGATTTCCAGGCACTGGTAGCCGGTGAGAAGGTTTCCACAACAGTCGCTGTTAAACTGGAGCACACCGACATGGTTCAGGGTATCGTTGAGCAGGAGATGGAAGAGATCCACTACAAAGCAGATCCGTCCAACCTTCTTGACACCATCGTCATCGACTTCAACGGCTATCCTGCAGACGTCCGTGATATCCATGTAAAAGACCTCCCGATCCCGGAAGGCAAACACGTCCACTTCATCACTCCTGAGGATGCAGTTGTTGTTCATATCGGTGAATATGAGGCAGCTCCGGAAGAGGATGAGGACGCTGAAGGCGCTGAAGCTGAAGCGAAATAATTTTATAATTTCATATGAAATATTTCAGGGGATTGCCTGGTGGCAATCCCCTGGTTTTGTTTACATAATTCTAAGAATGTTATTTCATTTGTAATTTCTTTACCTCATCCAGCAGCAATTCATTTTCCCATAAAAGGGAAATAGCATACTCATCTATCCAATTCTTCAATAATTCTCTTATTCATATAATCATACGAATCCCAATTTTCTTTTCTGGTATTTATTTTTACCTGTTCGCAAATATATTTCAGCAGCCACAAAATATCTTCTACACTCCTGCCAGCTTGTTCTTTAACCCACTCAGGTGTAGCTGACACAATATTATGAGCTGCAATATTTCTGACATTCTGCTCAATTTCTACCAGACCTTTAGTTCTCTGTTTTAATAAATCATCTTTACATTTTTTCTCAATAATTGGTTGCAAATGGCTTGAATATACTATCCCATATCTAAATGGATAAAACTTTTCATTCATAATACCCAATACTTCTGTGCCATCTAATTTATATCTATCCCATTTTCTTTCTTTTTTCTTATAATACTGTGTAACATTAATTTCGCAAAATTGCTCAAGGACCATTTCCAGCAGATCAATGATTAATGGAGTAATTCCTCTGATAAAATCTGCATACTCTCCACGTTTTACTTTTAAATCTAAAGCCAACAGATATTCAAACAAGATTTTCTTTTTATTTTCTTGTCTCACTGCTGAAATAATTCCATTATTTTCTGGTAAAACCCTGTTCATTCTCTCCCAGTCCAAAACTGCTCTCGCATCTGCTGACTGTAACCACTTCCATGCCACAGGATTTAATTCATCCTTGATTTCCTTACCAACTGCCAGCGCTGCATGATAATCATAAGATAATAAGTGCTTTTTTATCATATCGATTTTCAGTAGCCGCATCAGATTCAGACACTTCACTTCCTGGCATCTGTTTTCTGCACTTTCCTCATTATCTTCATTCAGTTCCCAGTTCGCTTTAACATCATATTCGTCTCTTTCTTCATGTTCCAGATTACTTTTCTTCTGTGGAGTAGACACCTGTATTGGCAAAAATCTGTATTCCGCCAACGTTGCCATAATAAGCAGTGCACTTTTCATACCAGGTGTTCCGGATGCCATATTAACTAATAACTGATCTTCTTTCTCTTTTTGTTCTTCAATTTCTGAAATAATTTTCCGGAATTCATCATAAAACACATCATACTGTTGAACCTCTACCATATCAGGATTTTCAATTATATGTACTTCAAATTTGTGATTCAAAAAGTCCCCTAACAGATTCAGGGTTTCTACATATCTATTATCTTTTTTATGGTTCTCTGCCATTTCTTTGGATAAATACAGATATACAACATCTGGTTCATAATATCTGCATATATGAAGCATTGAACCATCATATAAATACTTTATCGGGTCTGTGTTTCCAATTGGCGAAAATAAATATTTTTTTCCCATTTTTTATACTCCCTTTTTTTATTTTTCATTAGAACTTATATTAAGATAATTTCTTCATCAAATTCTGGCACCTCTCCCCAGGAAATGACTTTTTCTCTTCCTGACACCTTATATATCCTGACGCTGTCTTCACATTTATCGATATAATGAGGAATTTCCTCAATCAATTTATTGTATCGTTGTTTTGTCAACATTGCTTCAAACGCCGATTTTTGCACCCTTATTCCATAACCAGATAAAAGTTTGGCAAATTTTACTCTTTTTTTGTTCTCTACAATATCATAAATGATCAGAATAAATTCCTTATCTGATTCCAACTCTTCTGATATCTGAAAATAATAGTCTTCATCATCGAATGGTAATTGGCTCATAAAGATTTGCATTCCCTTCTTCTATTGCTTTTGCCAGATGTTCCATTTGCAAAAAAATGCCTCTTCGAAAGCTTACTGCATAATCCACATATTTTAAATATCGCACTTCTGTCTGGAATTTACGCTCCAGCTTATTCAGATATATTTTCAGACCATCTCTCGTCAGATAACATCCTGGCTCATCCATGCTGAAATTAAAATGTTCTTTTTGTATTTCATGTCCATTGATCATGCTCATTGCGGTTGCATCTACAATTACTGCTCGCCACTCTTCCATCATATCACTTGCCAATGTTGGATGTTTTTCTGCATCCCTGTGAATAAAACCGAAATAAGGATTTAAGCCTTTCATTTCTATTTTACAATACACTTCATTCATTAATATTGAATAGCCTAAACTGATCATAGAATTAAATTCATCTCGTGGTGGTCTACGACTTCTTCCCTGAAAAGAAAACTCTTTATCAATGCAGGCTGCCAGTCCTTTAAAATAATATTTAGCCGCCTGTCCTTCAAAACCGATCATTTCCTCAATTCTATTACAAGTCATGATCTTATTTTTACAGATTGTCAGCATTTTTTGCTCTTCTTCCAGGTTAATCCCTCTGCTTTTTTCATATCGACGTAATACTACACTTTGATTTTTAATCTTTGCACAAAGAATCTTCATAGCAAGTGTTGCAGCAAATTCTGTATCATAAAGAGCACTTTGTTTTCTCTGTCTTGACACATTAACATGTCCTGTTGAAATCAACCGGCCAAAATATTTCCCGCCCTTCGAAAAATAGCTTACCGGAATCCCTCTGCTCATACATTCTTCCGCACACTGAGTTGTCATTTGTGAACGCCCCATGATTGTAATTCCATCTAAAGATTCAATTGGAATAAGACGTTTCATACCGTCCTTATAATTCACAGTACACTGATTTGCTTCAACTCCGATAGTCGCTCCATTTTCATTCACATACAAAAATCCCATTTTCCACCTCCGTATATTACATGTTATCAATAAAGTTTATTGTTCTGTGCTCGAATAAATGGATAGATATTTCTGTCCCCTGTCGGGGAACTACATTTCTCAATGAATCGACCGTACAAGGTTAGCCAGAATCGAACTTGGGTTTCCGTCCCCTGTCGGGGAACTACATTTCTCAATTTGGGATGATAGCTTTGTTTTTGGAACTTGGATTAATAGTTTCCGTCCCCTGTTGGGGAACTACATTTCTCAATATTTCCTCTGGTCTCAAGAAAGCATGGAGGGAAGCAGTTTCCGTCCCCTGTCGGGGAACTACATTTCTCAATTATAATAAATAATGTAATAAGAAATAACTTGTGTTTCAGTCTCCTGTCGGGGAACTACATTTCTCAATAATCAGTCCACATGACTGCATCAGATGCGCATTTTACGTTTCCGTCCCCTGTCGGGGAACTACATTTCTCAATGCAATTAAAACGTTCATTAATGATAATTTTGGGTTTCCGTCCCCTGTCGGGGAACTACATTTCTCAATCAGTATTTATGGATCTTGACAGAATTGCCCGTGGAAGAGTTTCCGTCCCCTGTCGGGGAACTACATTTCTCAATACATATATAGTTCTTAGTAAAGCTTTCTTGCTTTACTGTTTCCGTCCCCTGTCGGGGAACTACATTTCTCAATAACGAAATACATAACGATTGTAAAAACTTTTCTAAATGTTTCCGTCCCCTGTCGGGGAACTACATTTCTCAATGTGTCAAATGCCACAGTGCTTCGCCACATGGACATGCTGTTTCCGTCCCCTGTCGGGGAACTACATTTCTCAATAATTATGGCAAAGAAACAGTATACTATCATTAAATCGTTTCCGTCCCCTGTCGGGGAACTACATTTCTCAATTCCGCAAGCTGTGATTGTAGATGGATGGCACAGAGTTTCCGTCCCCTGTCGGGGAACTACATTTCTCAATCAGTTCTTCTTTTGTAGTCGTTGAAGTAGATTCTTGTTTCCGTCCCCTGTCGGGGAACTACATTTCTCAATTTTACGAATCATGTCCATACGTTCGGAATAATAAGGTTTCCGTCCCCTGTCGGGGAACTACATTTCTCAATTGAAAGCTAAATACGATTTAATCAAAATGGCTGGTTGGTTTCCGTCCCCTGTCGGGGAACTACATTTCTCAATCGTTGGGTTGCAACTGATGAAAACGGTAAAAGATGTTTCCGTCCCCTGTCGGGGAACTACATTTCTCAATCTACTTGTAAATTTGAATAAAATCAGGAGGATAACACGTTTCCGTCCCCTGTCGGGGAACTACATTTCTCAATCGTGATAATCGATGAAAAGATATACGAGTACGAGTTTCCGTCCCCTGTCGGGGAACTACATTTCTCAATGGGCGGTTGATGTATTAAGTAGCAAAGCTTTCTGCCTGTTTCCGTCCCCTGTCGGGGAACTACATTTCTCAATATTATGGACACTTTCAAAAAAGAGTTTTCAAATGTTTCCGTCCCCTGTCGGGGAACTACATTTCTCAATTTTTTCATACCTAAAATTCCTATCAGGAGGACGTAAAAATGGTTTCCGTCCCCTGTCGGGGAACTACATTTCTCAATAATACGGAAAACATTATTGTTATGATGTGAAAATAGTTTCCGTCCCCTGTCGGGGAACTACATTTCTCAATAATGCCTAAAATTCCTGTATTGATCATTCTTTGTTTCCGTCCCCTGTCGGGGAACTACATTTCTCAATTTTTCGTTCTTTCCCCTATGGGAAAGTTGGGACAGGGTTTCCGTCCCCTGTCGGGGAACTACATTTCTCAATCAGATATACATGAATTGTATTATTATAAATATAAGCGTTTCCGTCCCCTGTCGGGGAACTACATTTCTCAATAACTTAGCCGCTTGTCCAACGCCCCAAAGCGATCTAAGTTTCCGTCCCCTGTCGGGGAACTACATTTCTCAATTGAAAATGGGAATACTTACATTAGCAAAGATAAGGTTTCCGTCCCCTGTCGGGGAACTACATTTCTCAATTGGATCGATGCTGGTTCCATGCAAAGCCAGATAGTTGTTTCCGTCCCCTGTCGGGGAACTACATTTCTCAATAAGAAATAAACACCACTTAAAATAAACGGAGGTATAGTTTCCGTCCCCTGTCGGGGAACTACATTTCTCAATATGGTGCAGATTACTTTAAGTTTAATGAAACATACGGAGTTTCCGTCCCCTGTCGGGGAACTACATTTCTCAATTGTTTTGTGCCACCCTCCAGAATGATCACAATATAGTTTCCGTCCCCTGTCGGGGAACTACATTTCTCAATACAAGGGTGAAACATCATCAAAAACCCGTTTAAAGTTTCCGTCCCCTGTCGGGGAACTACATTTCTCAATAAAAGTCGGTGAAACATACGATACAAAAGTATTGTTTCCGTCCCCTGTCGGGGAACTACATTTCTCAATACCATCCCTGCAATCCCGCCACCAGTCTGGGCTCATGGTCGGGATTGCGTGGGAAAAATATTTTTGGAAAAATAAATAAAATGCATTTGCTTAAATCGGCAGCAAACTCAGTATTTAAGCCATGCGCGGCAAAATCCAAACAGATATTCTCTTTTATTAAGAAATATCAATTTCACATTGTCCCATCATATATTCTTTTCCCTGATAGCGGGTACATTTCAAGATATGTGGTGAAACCCTCATTCTTGTATCTTTATAGTGCTTATGATTTTGTGGCACACCTGTTCTGTCAAAGATATCTTTTGTTATTTCAATACCTTCTTTTTCGCCAAACATAGGATAAACAACCGTTTTTGAAACAAAACCACTTCCACCACCAAGAAATACTGTATTAGGTTTACCTCTGTCACATCTCGGAAATTTACTCTGGAACATCTGATAATACTGCTCATAAAACAATTTTACTGCATCCAAAATATCCTCAATTTTTAGATTACATTCTGTTTCATCTATTGTCAATGAGCTTTTTATCACAGTTCCAGGTTTAATACACTCTCTCAGAAGATTTAATGTTTTATATGATCCATCTACATGTTGTTCCCACTTCTGACATAAAACAATATCTTCTCTACTCAAAGGTTCACTATCGCCTACGATAATACCAGACATATTGTCAAATTCCACATCTTCTTTATCCGTATGCTTTAATGTACAAAAAGCCTTTTTTTCAATTATTCCAATATTTCGGTTCAAAATTTTACGATTTTTTCTCCCGGTACTCAATTCACTCCTGATCTGACTCTGATCCCTTTTATACTTTATCTGATCTTGATCAATATCCTTGCTAAGTAAAATCGTTCTAAGCATTCCTTTTAACGAACTTCCCGGTATATACGGATTTCCATAAGGATCTGTCACGCATGTCATGATCTGCAATCTGCCTTTTTCTTCGGAGCGGTCTCCTACATTTTCTGTATATTTCATACACCTTTTCAGATCTGTAAGCGAAACATGGTTTCTGATACTCCAATGTTTTAAATCCTCACGTGTATCTTCAACCATAAAACGCTCAAGATCATTCTGTATATGCAATTTTTGTGCCAGAAAATACAGCTTCACAGCATCCACAACTCCAATTGTATTCCTGTTCAGAAAAACATATTCTTTCTTTTGTATTTGATTCCCATCACCTATGAATACCGGACCTTTCACAGTCAACTGTATCTGATATGTTTTTAATTTCTGTCCCATTTTTATACCCCCATGAAAAAAGCTTTTGCATAACGGAATATTGGATGAGTTCCACCATTTCTTTCTTCTATGACTTTTCCTTTAAAAGTATTTACAAAACAGGAACCCGCAGAAAAAACATAAATATCACTTTTTCGCATTTGCTGAGCGGCATATGTTTGAGAATCTATAAATCCACTTCTTTTGAGCAAACTATATGTTGCTCCTTTCAAAATATCTTCAAGTTCTTCATCTTCGGGAAGTGCTGTTGATAAGAGTAAATGCATCGACGCTTTTTTGGTCAACTGTTCTTTTATTTCTCTCGGAATATCACAAACCCTACATTTAAATCTTCCCATCCCAGAACTTTTTTTGCCACCTAATCCTGTATACTGGAGGCTTTCAAATAACTCGTCCAAACATTCCTGATCCTTTTCTGATTCCATTCCGGCTATTATATATAAACCGGAGCCATCTGTAAAATGATATGTACTTACACGATATGGCTGAGGCTCTTCCATTCCACGGATCCCTACTGAAACCTTCATTCCATTAGTTCCAAGATACTGCATATCTTCCATATGTTCTTCCGGAAACGTTCCATTTATAAAAGCTTCCACTGTGTTTACCGGAATATACTTTAAATTCTTAAACATTTTTTTCTGTCTGGAATTTCCTTGTTTCTCATCATCATCCACACGAACAGAGATCATTGGTTTAGGAATATAATAATTTTTCCCTATGTATGGAAATGCATCTGATAATACTATCCTACCTTCTGAAACAGCATTCAAAAATTCTTTCTGCTTTTCCATCTTTAATGCTTCCTGAAACAATGCAGCAAATAATGTATCTGCATGAAAGGTGATCTCAGTACTGTCCAGATTTTTACTTCCGAAATGAACTCCTGTCAGAAATTCCAAACAATACAATTTATACTCCAAAGTCTCTCTCCTCCATTATGCGTTTACGACTTCCTTGAGAATTTCATTACATTTATCAATTAATATATTATCGACATTACCGATCACGCCCTCTGCATGCACATTGTTGAACTGAATCTTACCATAACCACGAGATCCACTTCCTCCCAGATAATCGTACTGTAATAATTTCATTCCCTCTGCCAGAGTTTGCATATCTTCTATAAATTCCTGCTCATTTTCCATTTCATAGATCAGATCCAATTCAAAAACTGACCCTCTGACCACTCTCTCAATCTGACGCGGATTCGCTACTGCAGTAAGTCTTGAAATAGAATTTTCAAATTTAACTTCCGTCATACTCTGAAGTCCTGCTTCTCTTAATTCCTGTTCATTTGCTAATACCATATCAGAAAACAAAAGCCTGCTTCTTTTGATCTTATTTTTTTCTGAAGATCCAAATAATCTGCTGATACGCTCATGATCACCTTTCGGTTCTGTTATCTGCTCATTGAATTCTTTGGCAAGAAGACTTCTCATTTTTCCCTTTAAGGAACTACCTGGTATCATAGGAAGATTTGTTTTCACATCTTTCACAACAGGTGAATCTACTGCTCCTATTGCAGCAAAGGCTCCGCTTCCACCTATATGCATACCTGTCTTTACTAAAATATCTCCTGAAATCTGAATTTTTGCGTACATATTCTTTCCCCCTTACTGTTCTTTTCCACCATAATATTTATGAAACGCGATCAGTGCCTCCATATATCTGCTGAATAACAGATAATTTTTTTTACTCTGTTTGATCTCCTTGAGTATCTCTAAAATTTCTGCCTGCTGCACAAATTCCTTTACTTTAGGTTCTCGCCCACATTCATACATAAAACGCACTCGAAGATACTCAATTCTTCCACAAATCTCATCATCCAGTTTTTCTGAAGATTTTGTAAGAACCTGATTGTAAATATCTGCATTCATAGCTAACAGATTTCTAATCTTAGAGGTTGTAACAATATTGATTTTTCCTCTATATTTTTGTTTTGAATCTTCCACCAATTTCTTTATAACATTTTCTGCTTTATCCACACAATTATTATCATTAATCCTCATCTTTACCCTCTCCTTTCCGATTCATATAAGCATAAAGATTAATTGCTGTTTTCAACTGTCTGCAATCCTGGTCTGATTGGATCCACTCATACATCTTTTTTGATAGCTGTCTGTATTTTTCTTTTTTCGGTCCTTCTTCTGATGGTTCCAGTCTGGAAAGCAGATACATCATTCTTGCAAAATTAATTTTTTCCTCATGTCCACGTACAAGTTCCAACATTCGGTATAAAAATGCCATACCTCTGTCTTCTAAATCCTCAAAGAACTCACTCAATGCTCTATATTTTTCCTGAATCACTTCTTGATCAAATTCTTCCCAGGAATATGTACCGTCACTGATTTCTTTTTCCTCTTCACCTTCTTCCACCAGATGTCTCTCCCCATCTTCCATGATGGTTACTGCATTTTTTCCTGGCATTCTTTTCGATTCAGACTCCATAGCTCCCGTCTCCTGCGCGATAGCTGCAATAGGATATGAATCTTCATAAATACCAATACCTGCAGAAATGCTTAATGTTCCCTGTGTGTATTTTCGGAACATTTTTTGCAGATCTACAGAAAGCTCTATTACATCATTCCATGCACCGACAATAAATACATCATCTCCACCAGAATATACGATCGTGGCCTGACGTTCCTTTATACCTTCATTTCCTTCCAGCGAATATTCACCGTTTTTTAACAAAAATCGAATGTAATATTTAAAGAAAATAGATAACTGTCTGGATAATGCCGCAGTTCTCGACAAAGTCACATATCTGTCTCCATTTCTTTTACTCTGGAAACCGGATACAATAGCCTGTCCAAGGTTATCTACATCAGCACGTAAAACTCCAATTCTGTTAATTCCCTTTGATTTCTTTGCAAATTCCTCAAATGTATCTCCTGTAGTATAATCTCCCACCCATAATTTAGTCGCGATATGTTTTCCGGTATACATTTTATTCTTGGAATAAGCGCGCACAAAATGATCATCCTTTTCCATTCGTCTGCTTAATGATTCTTTTGTATCTGCCACAAGGTAACATCCTCCTGGTAATGGCATGCCCTCTTTTTCTTCTGAATTTCCCAGGACCACTGAAAAGAACTCACTATACAGAACATTCTTGGACAAGCTTTCTATTTTCCTGCATAATGGGCAAACACCTTCATCATCTACCCGCCCGATTCTTTTACAAACCCTACATTCTCTGGAATAATCCCTGAGTTTTTTATGGTTTAACTTAATAATATCCTGTGCACAATATCTATGTTGTTTCTGTTCTGAAAGCATTTTGCTCATCTCCCGGAATAACTGTCCATAACTACCCTCCGGAATATTACGAAAAGCATTTCCAGTACATGCCACATAACCAAAAGCAACATACAATTCAATCTGAAACTGTTCCAGGAGCCATTCTTTTAATTCCTTTTGAAATTCATTTATCCTGTCAACTGTCTTTTTTGTGTTAGCCAGAAGCAGATAACAGTGCCCTCCGCCTGAATATAACAGATTCGCTCTGGACAGCTCCAGCTTATCAAGCAGCAGATCAATGATATGTTCCATCATGATTTCAAGATAAAAAGATCTTGCACGTAAAGTTCTTAATGCATTTTTGGACGTGATCGTATAAATAAATTTCTGAATACCTGAAATATCCATTGAACATAATAAAAAAGCTTTTTTATCATAAAAATCCTTTTTATCCAGAAGCTCTTCTTTATATTTCAAATGGTTTTCATTTAAATAGTCATACATGCAACTGGCGATAGCAGCTGTAAGCTTTACATGATCAAACAGTGAAATATCACTTAGTTCTCCCTTTGAAGTAGAAGATGGTACATAAGTAAGATTTGCTTCCATCACCGCTAACAATGAATTCAGATATTCGTCATTCCAATCCATTCCTTTGAAATTATCCAGCACTCTCTGTCGGATCTTCATATAAAATTCTTTTGAAAAACTTCTTTTTTCAGGAGTTGGATAATTAACATTCCCTTTATCTTCCATGTCCCCCGGAAGATAATAATATTCCTGATCATTTTCATTTAATATATTGAAAATACTCTGCAAAGGAACTGACAGATCAAATCCGGAAACATCTTCGCCCTCTTTCTTTCTCCTGTCTGCAAAAGCTGCAATATTATCTGCAAGATACACAATATACGCCAGATCATTTTCCTGCAGTTTTGCCCCCTTCAAAGCAGATATATGATGATATCTTACACAATTTAAAATTTCTTTATCATCAATACCACCATTTTCCTTTAAAAAATCATAACCGGAAATACTGTGATTTCTACGATCATCCCCCTCTCTGTATACTACTTTTCCAATATCATGAAGCAGACTTCCTATAATCAGTTTAATTTTTTCATCAGTCATCTTCATTCCTCCTGATATATTTCATTGCACCCATTCCCATTCCTGTCTTTATTCCAACACCGGAAAACTCTCCAAATTTTGCCAGCATCCTTACATACCTTGCCATTGTTTCCGGACCCTTGATATGGATACAAATATTTCCTATAAATCCTGTAATGTTCGTTTTTTCCAATGGAAACGGTATTGTCTGTAAGCGATATCTTACAATCTCACTTTGTGTCACAAGTTCTTCTAATGTATCTTCATCATACATATTAAACTCTTCCGATGCAGCACTGAACTTTCTCATAAGGCTTCCATATATTAAACTTAAATCTGGATATATTACATATTTTCCATCTCGTTTAAATGATGTGGGCGTTTTAAAACTTAATTCCAAATATCTGGAACATTTATTTTCATAGAATTCTTTTATCAGTTCTTTATCTTCTTTGATCCTTACTGTTTTATTTAATAAATTTACTGTTTTATTCTTTTTTCGTAACGTAATCGTATCAAGCTTTGTCATTGGAAGCAAAAGCATTTCGTAGGCTTCCGTATTTAATGTTTTAAGATACCAGATAGTTTTTCCTTCTTCTTTTAAAATGCATTGACTATATGGATTTAACTGATTTCCATGTAGCTTTTCCGCATATTCTGATGAAATATTCTCCATCAGTACTCCCTGCAAGTTTGATGACTGTTGAAAATTAATTTCGTTTGAATCAAATTCCACTTTAAGTTCTGCATACATTTAAAAAGCCTCCCATCACACCTTCTGCCCATCCTGCAGTAACGCCTGCTTCAGTTCATCCTCAATCTTGGCAAGCTCTGCCTGGGCTTCGCTGCGTTTTTTTGTTCCTTCTTCGTGGATCTTTACTAAATCCCAGAAACAATGCTTCCCATCCTATACCTGTTTTTCTTCTAATTGTCTTCATTCTTTCCCTCCAGTAAATCTCTTCCTTTGAATTCTTAATAAAAAAACATTACTCTCTCATTTTTGTAAAGAAAGTAATGTTTTCATCACACCGATATTATATTTACTACGAAATTTCACCTCAGTTCTGTCGATTTTATGTTATGTAAACTTCTTGCTTTGCTGTATTAAACTATGTGTGGTTTTTATCAGAATTCAACAATTTTCTTAATCAGATTATACGATTTTTATACATAAAAAGCAATTAATTATTGTCTAATTTGCATATTTGGCGTTAATTCAGACTTTATCTACCTTTTTCGTCAATTATTTTCAGCTTTTCCAGTCCTTCATAATACTTTCGAATGTTATTCTTTATCAGCCACTGGTTTCCATCTGTATATTCTTCATCTTTATTCAGCAAAAGTGCCATATCCAATACACAGCCTGCCAGATCTTCCACTATGTTGAAACGATCATGCAGATCATCTGGTACTGTGGGAATTTCCGTCATTTTAAAATATTCCTCATATACCTGTCGGATCCATTCTCTGTATGTTTCACGAATTTCTGAAATTGTTTTTGTCTGATTATCAATTTCTCTGATATCTGCAATATATCGTTCTGCCAAAGATGTAGTCTGGCATAACGTTTTCTGAATTCCGGACTCGAACTCCTCTCTGGTAAGTTCCGATTGCTGAAGTCTGCGCACGGATTCATAAAAAGAATCTGTAGTTACCCATATACCTCTTATTATTGAAGAATTTTTCTGTTCTGAATAATATTTCTTTTTCCCACTTCTGTCGCAGGCCCATATACTTCTGGCAAAATATCTATGATTGACCATATCACTCTCATCATGTCCAAAATAACACCATACAGCCCTGGCTGACATATTTTTAAATTTTGTTTCTGAAACTGCCGTAGAAAATACATTTAAATTTCGGACATAGGATACAATCTCTTTCGTTATTAATGCTAATTGCTTTTCTGCACAATATTTCTCCGATATCATTACAAATACTGCCAAACGTTTTTCTTTCCTTGAAGATAATGGCTCTACATTTCTTATTGTATAATTTTCTGCTTTCAGATACACTTGTAAAGTCTCATACGAAGTATATTTCTCCACCTCAAAGTATATGGTACCACCGATTCTCCCTCGATATATTGGATGCTGCATCTTATTAGGGTTGTTTTTATTCCATGCTTTTGCAATAGCTAATACTTCCTCATGGATATCAAAAATAGAAATTTTTCCTTTATGGATTCTTCGATTAACAGTCATTGCTGTTGTTAACATTCCTGTATACAAACTGTGGTTCTTCCCGGGTCCGAGCCATGAACTCTCATTAGATGATGAAGAAGCAAGAACAACCGTTCCGTTTCCTGCAAAAGTAGTGATCGCTTCCTCCAATTTCATTTGTTTGGCTCCGGAAACATAAAATTTACCAGAATAACAGCAATCCAAAATAATAATTTTATTTTTTGATTTTAACTTTTCTACGAAATCAATGATGCTCTGAATATTGATCATTCCATCTGAAAAGCACAGATCTCCATTGCAGCCATGACCGGAAAAATACAAAATAAATCCATCCTCTTCCTCAATCATACTGGAAAATTCCATCAATGCACGCACAAAACTTCTCATCTTTACAATTCCAGAACTCCCTAGAGTTCTTATTGTATCCTTCGAAAGCCTTAGACCTTCTATTAATGCATTTTCCATTAATTTAAGATCCATCTCATAGGATGGAAGGCTCAAATTTTGTTCATATATTCCAACTGAAGTTAATAATGAGTAAAACTTTCCCATCTGTTATCTGACCTCATCTTTATTTTTTCCATATTTTCGACTCAATCGAATCACTGCATTTAATGCCTCCACTTCATGGTTTGGTTCTTCGAATTCATCCGATGTATATTCATGAATATTTCCCAGCTGTTCATCTGTCATCTGTGTGACTTTTTCCACGATTTCTCCAATTTTTGCTGTTCTTTCCTGTTTTGTAAGTGATGACATATTAATTATCTCCTTTCCGGATCTTACCAGTTATTCTCCAAGTATTGGCTGCCCATATTCTTCTAAGGTGAAATTTAATGCCATAAGATCGTACACCTGATGCTCAATAAAATATTTTATGATCAGATCGCCTTTGTTAGGTGGAGAAAGTGCATATTCCGCCCTGGCTAAAAGATCTCTTGCTGCTTTTATATCCAACTTTAATGCAAATACAAGTGCCAGCACTGTACTCTTTCCGGGATGATAAGCTGGATTACTTCTAATCTTCGAAAATAATCTTCTGTCAATACATGCTCTTTTATATACTTCAACATCTGACATCCCACTCTTATCTATCAATTCAAAAAGCTTTTCATGAAAAGAATCTCCCGCTTCGTCCAAAAGATGCTGCAGATCCATGGACTGATCTCTGGTCAGTTCTTTTCGTTCAGGAATATCTACGAAGGGTGCATATTTTTCGTAAAGTATATTTTCATCTGTTACTGGTAAATATTCCTTATAATTTATTTCTATATATTGAGCCAGCTGTTCTATAAAGGCATTTTCCAAACTCATCATATATCTCCTATATTTTTATGATTATGCCTATATTTTATCATTTAAAAGAATGAAACTCTATGCAATCCTGGTTTACTATTTCTGTGTATTTATATTTTATTTCTATATATTACCTAATTGGTCTCCTGGTAGACGACAAATTAATAAAAAAAGATACCTTTTTCAAAGCATCTCATAAACAACAATATAGAAAATTAAAAAACGCTGAAAAATCCTGATCTACAAGACTTTTCAGCGTTACTAATAGCAGGGGATGAGAGAATCGAACTCCCACCAAAGGTTTTGGAGACCCCTATCATACCATTTGACCAATCCCC
>NZ_JBDGAB010000057.1:0-23473 GCF_040910705.1 Blautia sp. RTP21359st1_E11_RTP21359_211015 | reverse complement strand
CCGCGAGAAGCAGCGGATCAGGGTGGCAAGAGTGTATGAGAAAGTAACCAATCAGCGGAATGATTTCCTGCAGAAACCGTCAACGATGCTGGTGCGTGAAAACCAATGATCGAGGGAGCCGTAAAGTTCTATCTTGGGTTCCTGTTCCCATATGGGGAATACTATGTTACCGGGCCTTCCACTTCCCCGGAAAACCGTTTCTGTGGAGAAGATGGAAAATCCCACAGTGTGGGAATGGCATCCACCATGGATATCAGCATCCTGAAAGAACTGTTTGGGTACTACCTGAAAATATGTAACATCCTGGGCATAGAGGGAGAGACAGCGGATGTAAAACGGGTACTTTCAAAACTGCCGCCATTTAAGACGGGAAGCTTTGGACAAATCCGGGAATGGTTCCTGGATTATCCGGAAACAGAGATCCATCACCGCCATGTTTCCCATCTGTATGGTCTTTATCCCGGAAACCTGATCACAGAAAAAAACCCGGAGCTTCTGGAAGCCTGCCGGGTGGCTCTGGAAAGGCGCGGGGACGAAGGAACCGGATGGTGTATGGCATGGAAGGCCTGCCTCTGGGCCAGACTCCGGGACGGGGAACATGCACTGGGGCTTTTGAAAAACCAGCTCCGTTATACCAGAGAGGAAAATATTTCCTGTGTGGGAGGCGGCATTTATCCCAATATGCTGTGTGCACACCCACCGTTCCAGATCGATGGGAACTTTGGCTTTGCAGCTGCGGTTGCAGAGATGCTTATCCAGAGCAGGAAAGGGTATATCCTGTTACTTCCGGCACTTCCGGATGAATGGAAAGACGGAAATGTCCGGGGAATGAAGGCACAGGGTGCCATCACAGTTGATTTTGAATGGAGAGATGGCAGGATACACAGGGTTCGCCTCTGTTCTTCCTGTGAGCAGAAAGTAACGCTGGAATGTAATGGAATTTCAAAAACAGTATTTTTAAGACCTGATGGGACAGAGGATATGATTTTTGATTGATCTGTTCTGAGGACCTGAAAATCATAGACAGTGGTAAGTAATGGGGTACAATAAAATACAGCCAATCGATTTTGCCAGAAACTATTGATATTTCTTAGGGTATCGCATATAATATAATTAGACCAAAAGGTTTCGTGTAGCGGCACGTAAAAGCTGTACTGTGCCCGGGCAGGGTAATTACTGGGACTATTTGATACTCGGAAGGGTATTACGCCCACACCAGGGAGATACGGTGAATCCGCGCCGGGGACTTAATGATACCGGCGACATTTTAGACGTTCGGAAGGATGTCGCGGCTGACAGCCAGCATAAAACCGCTTTTTAAGATTATGGGCACTGGATAACAAAAAGTTGTCCGGTGCTGTTTTTATATTATAGTGATGATTGGGAAAAGATAGATGGGAAAACAACAGGATAGAGAGAAAATCGTACAGGAGATTAAAATAGCTGCCGATCTGTATAGGAAGCATTTAGTGTGGCGATTCAATTAATCTATCCTGAGGGTATGAGAATTATTGACAGCCGTATCATGTAAAACGCACATGGTACGGCTGTTTTTATACCCTAATAGGACCTGATGATCATAAAATTTGAACGATTTTGGGGGTGTTTTTATCTGAGATAATTTTTTTAAAAATATTTGCAACCTTTTTAGGGATTCGCACGTCTAATAAGTAGGAGCACATAAATGAAGCTTCTATAGTATACTCCAGATGACTGGTCTGAGATAGGAGAATTGGAACTATAATGAATGAGGTTTTGATACGAAAAGCGAAGAAAGGCGACAAGGATGCTTTTTGCAGGCTCATGGATGAAAATGTACAGAGTATGTACAAGATTGCAGCAGCATATCTGAAAAATGATGAAGATGTTGCAGATGCAATACAAGATACGATCCTTTCCTGCTATGAAAATCTAAGAAGTCTAAGAAAGAACAGATACTTTAAAACATGGCTGATACGCATCCTGATCAATAAATGTAAAGACGTCATACAAAAGAATAAACTGGTTACTTTTATGGATCAAATTCCAGAAACACCTTTTCATGAAGAATATGAGACAATAGAATGCTTACAGGCATTAGAACCATTGGATAGTAAATATCGTTTGGTTGTTATTCTGTACTACATGGAGGAATTTAATATCCGGGAAATCAGTAATATCCTGGATTTGCCAGAAAACACAGTGAAATCCCGCCTTCATCGTGGAAGAAAAAAAATCGCAGATATATATGGATATAAAATTAAGGAGGAACGTGCCTAATGATGACTCTAAATAATAATGAGAAAGATTTCCAGAAAAAAATGCAAAAGGATACAGAGATTCCGGCGATTGTACATGAACATATCAATCAGGCATATCATTTGATTGAGAATAATACGGTTACTCAGAAAAAAGCACCAAGGGATCCATTCCATTGGATGAAAATCGGAGGCAGGGTAGCAGGAGGTATGGCAGCGGTACTGGCAGTCGGATTTATATTCTGTGCAACCAATCCAGTAATGGCAAAGAATATCCCAGTTGTAGGAGGGCTTTTTGAAATCTTGCAGGATAATGTAAGTTTCTTTGGTGATTTTTCGGATTATGCAACAACCTTGAAATCCGTTGATGGAACAACGGCAGATGGCAGTGAAGCAGATGGGGACAAGACAGGTAATGCCACTAGTGAGAATGCTTACATTAAAACAGCAGATGGGCTGACAATTACATGTTCTGAGGTATATGCCAACAGCCAGGCAGTCTATATAACTATGCAGTTTAAGAGTGATAAGCCATTTCCAGAAACGTCAACTAGGGCGGAAAGTGGAACACCGGTCATTGATCTGGATATGACTGGCGGTGTGGACTTTGATTCAGAAGCTAGTCCGGTGATCGACGGTCAGGTGGAAGGACAGTTTCTGGATGACAACACCTATGCATGCATTTTCCGTTATGATCTTGCTCAGGCGGCAAAAGACTATACGGAATATAATGAGAAATACAATGAAATGACACAGCAGGTAATGGATGAGATGGGAATAACTCAGGCGGACTTAGATGATCAGACGGATGAAGGTTATGCACTGCTGGAAGAGTTTATCAATAAAGTATCTGAGCGTGGTGGAGCATATCAGAAATATATTAAAGATATTGAGATTCCGGATACTTTTAATCTGCATCTGGATATCACGAAGGTAAGAGGGCTAGAAGCAGACTATGAGTGGTCAGAAGCGGATGATGAAAACTATGGAAGGGATGCCGGCTACTACAAATATGAAGGTGACTGGAGTTTCGATATCCCGGTTACAGTAGATGATTCCCGGACAGAAGTATTGGAACTCAATGATACAAACGATGCTGGTATCGGACTCAAATCCGTAATTCGTTCTCCGTATGAACTGACGGTAAATGAACTTTATAAGGAAGGATCCAACAGTGACTGCTTCATGGTAGCTCTTGATGCCAACGGAAACACACTTCCATATAATGAGTCTACTGGAAATTGTAATAACTTCACAATTCAGGACAGGGACATTTCTACAGTAGATATTTATTTCCTAGATTATATCCAGTATATGGATGAACTGAAGGGGCAGCAGAATTTTGATAATCCTACGAAAGAAGACGGACAGAAATGGAAAAAACTTCTGGAGGAAAATGCAAAGTACCATAAGACATTACATTTTGATAGTGACAATGCAAAAAACTAATTGATTCAAAGAAAGATAAATAAGACATGAGACCAAAAGAAGTGATAGGGCAATCAATGAGAACCATAAAATCGGCAAGACCAGGTTCAGTTGTTTATGTACCGATGGATAAATCGGAATTCAGATCCATTATATTTTCAGAAAAGAAGAAAAATAAAATTAAGAAAATTGTAATATTGATTATATTGATGCTTTTTGTTATAGGCTGTTGTATGTATGCAGGTATATCTTATTATTACTCATATCACTTCTTTTATGGGACGACCATCAATGGGATTGACAGTTCAAATAAGACAGCATATGAGGTTGAGCAGGAGATTGCTGGGAAAAAGGATAACTATACTATTCAGGTAAGGGCAAGAATGCAGGACCCGCAGGCCATTACAGGAAAAGATATTGATTATAAATACGTATCCAGCGGTGCGGTTCTTCAGCTGTTGAAAACTCAGAAATCATGGGAATGGATCGGCAGTCTTTTTGAAACAAAAAACTATATGGTTCAAGAAGAGACTTTTTTCAGCCGGGAGAAACTGGAAGAACAGGTAAATTCATTAAATTGTGCGAAAAAAGAGAATCAGATAGCACCGGAAAATGCGTATGTAAGTTTTGTTAACTCAGAATTCACTATTGTGCCAGAAACGGAAGGTAACGAATTAAATACCAAAGAAGCTTATCAGATGATATGCAGGGCAATCGATAACGATGCGGCAGAGGTAGATCTGGAAAGTGATCCAAAGGCTTATAAGAAAGCAGATGTGACGAAAGAAAGTTCAGAACTTCAGAATATGGTAAATACATATAAGAACCTGACAAAAGTAAATATCACATATACATTTGGAGATGAAACGGTAACACTCGATGGGAATACCATCAAAAACTGGCTGCAGTTTGACGAGAAAGGGCAGCTGCTCCAGAATGATGAAGCCTTCCGGCAGCATGTAGTGGATTATGTGGCACAGCTTGCAGCAGATCATGATACAGTTGGCACTGAAAGACAATTTCAGACCATAAGCGGAAGGACGGTGTATGTATATGGCTCAGCTTATGGATGGAAGATTGATCAGGACAAGGAAGTAGCACAGCTCATGCAGGAAATTCAGTCAGGAACCCAGACAACCAGGGAACCGGTATATTCTATGAGGGCAAATGCACACGGAATCAATGATCTTGGAGATACATATATAGAGGTAGATCTTACAGAACAGTATATGTGGTATTATCAGAATGGAAATATTATTTTCCAATCAGAAATCGTATCAGGACTGCCAAGCGATCCGGATAGAAAAACACCCCCTGGAATATTCACATTGAATTCAAAGAGCAGTCCGTCCGTGCTGCGAGGTGAAATGACAGCAAATGGAACCTATTCTTATGAACAGCCGGTAACGTACTGGATGCCATTCAATGGAGGAATTGGCTTTCATGATGCAGACTGGCAGCCGTACTTTGGTGGTGACAGATATCTTACAGGTGGTTCTCATGGATGCATCAATCTTCCACCAGAAAATGCCGGACAGCTTTATAGTCTTATTCAGTATGATGTCCCGATAATCTGTTTTTACTAATTCTATATTCAAGATGTACAGGACAGGAGCTAAGTTGTAATGCAGCTGGCTCCTGTTTTTCATTGTCAACAGTATCAGCCTGACGCATGATCACCATTTCGGTAATCCAGAACAAAGCAGACTTGATGTGGAAGTGGAAGAGCGATTGGTAAAAGCTAGCAATCTCTTCCTTTCACAAAGAGTGAAGAAGAGAAGGCACATTAATGGGATTGACGTATCAATACTGGAACCATATAATGGGTACAAAGAAAAATTTATTTATGGAAATAAACACATTGACAGAGCATGCAAAAGTGCTGTGATTAAAGTTTAAAAAGAATCCTTATGAATATCATAAGTAATGCTGTCAAGTATAACAAAGAAAAAGGAGAGATACTGCTCAGCTATTATGAAACACAGGTGGATGACAGGCATATACTGTTTGAGTTTCACTGCAAGGATACCGGAGTTGGAATGAGTAAAGAATTTCAGAATCACATTTTTGAGCCATTTACTCAGGAAACAGGCGGTGCAAGATCTGTTTATGGAGGAACAGGTCTTGGTATGCCAATTACAAAAAAACTAATAGAGAAAATGGGCGGTACGATTAAATTTGAAAGCGAGAAAAATGTAGGAACCACATTCATGGTACAGCTCCCATTCCTTATTTCTGCTGATATGAAGCAGGCAGAAAGCTAGGAAGATGATGTATCAATTGAAGGCATGAAAATCCTTTTGGCCGAAGATAATGAATTGAATATGGAAATTGCGGAATTCCTTCTGACAAATGCAGGAGCAGAAATTATAAAGGCTTCAAACGGCAAGGAAGCTGTTGAAGCATTTGCAAAATCAGGTGTTGGTGAGATCAATGTAATTCTGATGGATATTATGATGCCAGTTATGGATGGCCTGGAAGCTACCAGAGAAATACGTACAATGAACAGAAGTGATGCATCTGCTGTTGTGATTATAGCTATGACCGCCAATGCTTTTACAGAAGATAAGACTAAAGCACTGAAGTCTGGAATGGACGATTATCTTACCAAACCACTGGAGTCAGAAAAACTGATTCGTGCCTTAAGTAGATACAAACACAATTAACAGTAACGTTCTTATTTCAGCCATAGAAACAGGGTGTGGTACGAAATATTATGCGTAAATTTATAAAATGGAACAGTAATCCAGACAAAGGGGGGCATATCAATTGGACAATGATATGCCCCTCTGCCGATGTTTGTTAACTGATGCATTTTGTTTATATATTCCCTTATTTTGTACATGGACTCTTTTATATGGAAGGTGTATAGTGAATGAAAACTATATGATAAAGATTATGGAGGCATAAGATCATGGCTAACTTGATAAATTTTGTTACGCTGTTGAATGGAAAATTTGATAATAAGGATCAATTTGAGAAAATAAGTAAGACAAATCCACAGTATCCATATGCAAAGCACATCAATACAATATGTAATTCAAAAATCGCAAATCTCCCAAATGGTTTCGAAGGCGTATTTATGATTGAAGAGAGCTATTATTCTGTACAGGGAACTATCCGCTCTTCTTCACATTTGTTTCTTTTCATGGAAGAAAGCAATTCAATAAAACTTATTTCTTATGAGATACCGGAAGGATATGATAAAAAGAATTTTACTTACAAAATCTTCAAAGGTGCCGACTATGATCAGCTAAAGTGTTCTGCAAAATTTACTCCTGCATTTTTCAGAAAATCAGGTGATACATGGGAAGGCGGAAGTGTAAGTATGTTTTCTCCCGTATTGAAATTTTCTCTGCATGAAAAGTTCACTGAAAATCAATTGGAAGTATCAGAGTCCATGGAAGTAAATGGGAAAAGAACTTTTGGTTATGATGAGCCGATTATTTACAAACGAATAAAATAGAACATTGACAGGGGATGCTCTGCTAAAAAGATTGATTTATTAAGAAGAGCAGAATTCCTAAAGAAAGAGGAATACGTATGAACATTGTTTTTTCATCTGATAAGAAAGAATATAATACTATTAAAAAAGGTACTGAAATACTGCTGGCTGAAAATGACGGTTTCAACCAAAACATAGAATTGTTTGTTAAATTTCAGGACAGACCAGAAATATTGATCAATAAAAGAAAAAACCAGATTCATATCATCTGTCGGGAAATATCTCATTATTACCGGGCACTTAATTATGCCATACATCATATGGAAGAGGATGAATTTCAATATCAAGAGCATGTCTGCTTTGAAAGAAACGGTCTTATGCTGGATTGTTCCAGAAATGCTGTATTTACAGTTGAAAAGGTGAAATTCCTGATCAAGACACTGGCAAAACTTGGAATGAATGTACTCATGCTTTATACAGAAGATACCTATGAAGTAGAGGGGCAGCCTTATTTTGGGGCTTATCGAGGAAAATACACCAAGGACGAAATAAAAGAGCTGGATGCTTACGCTTCCATGTTTGGGGTAGAGCTTGTTCCGTGTATTCAGACCCTGGCTCATCTGCACAATGCGCTGAAGTGGCCGGAAATGGATAAGATTCGTGATTCTGCGGACATTCTCCAGCCTGAAAAAGAGGAAACTTATCAGTTTATTGAAAAGCTGCTCAGCTCAGTAAAAGAGAATTTTTCTACCAACAGGGTACATCTTGGAATGGATGAGGCTGTCATGCTGGGACTTGGAAATTATCTAAAAGAAAATGGATATAAAAAAGGGTCACTGATAATCAGGGAACATTGTAACAGGGTCGTAGATATTTGCAGAAAATTAGAATTAAAGCCTATGATATGGAGTGACATGTACATTACAGCAAATTCTACAGGCGGATACTATGATCTGCCCGAAAACACGGACTGCTCCAAATGGGAAAAACCGAAAAAAGATCTAGGATTAGTATATTGGGACTATTATCATGATGATACCAGAACCTATGAAAAAATGCTGGATATCCATGCGCAGCTTTCGGATAACGTTATTTTTGCAGGAGGATCTTGGATTTGGAACGGAATTTCCCCCAATTATTCTAAGACCTATGCGTGTACCAAAGCAGCGCTTTCTACTTGTAAAAAATACAATATAAAAGAGGTTCTCTGTACAGCATGGATGGATAATGGTGCAGAAACCCCGGTGGATGCTTTGCTTCCGGGACTTGTACTTTTTGCACACTTTGATTTTCACAGAGACTATGACGAAACAATCCTTAAGCAGGAGTTCAGGAACTGCACAGGCGGAGAATTTGATGATTTTATGGCACTTGACAATTTTGATTCCTTATTCTTAAATACGAAAGAGAATAAAGAGGCTCAAAATCCTTCAAAATATCTGTTATACCAGGATCCAATGTTAGGCATTTTTGATTATCATGTGAAAGAATCAGGTGTCAATACAAAATCTTACTACCAAAACATACAGAAATGTATGAAGGAATGTGCAAAAAAAACAGGAAAATATCAGCTTTTATTTTCATTTTATGAAAAACTGGCGGCGGTATTAGCTGATAAAGCCGATTTGGGCATGTGTATAAAATCAGCATATGACAGATCGGACAGAGCAGCGTTGAAAGATATCAGTCAGAATGTTATTCCTGGGATCATCTGCAATCTGACAGATATGAAATCATCAAGAGAAAAAATCTGGATGAACGATGCAAAGCCATTTGGTTATGAGATTCTGGATATAAAAATTGGTGGCGTGATTACAAGACTTAAAAGTACAGGATACCGGATTGACAATTATCTGAATGGAAATGTGCCTCGTCTGGAAGAGCTGGAAGAGGAAAGACTTCCCTATTTTACCAAAGGAATGGACAAGCGGGAGAACTTATGGAATCGCATCATCAGTGGATGTGATTTGAATGACACGATCTGATAAAGGTAAATGAAAGGAATCAGGCTACGTATGAAAATTTTAGTGATTTTAATAATTTTTGTATTTGCATTGTCTCTCTTTCGAATGATTCTGGAATGGAGTAAAAATAATAATAAATGTTCTCACCAGCGTTATAAACGATCAGAAAATAACGGTTTATACAGGAAATCAAAACTATTCTCACAGAATGGTTTTGGTTTCCTTTTTTGCTGTTACAAATCAGTTACAACTGCAATATAGAATTTAATGTATAATTAACCTGTGAAAAGATAGTTATAAAAACATGTGAGGTAATAATTATGAAGGCAAGAATCCTTGTGATAGAAGACGAAATGTCAATCAATGACCTGCTATGTATGAATTTGGAGATTGCAGGGTATGAAACAGTAGGATATCTGGATGGAAATGAGGCATATGAAGCAATTATTCAAGATCATGCGTTTCAGTGTGCACTTGTAGATATCATGCTTCCCGGAAGAGACGGATATAGCCTGTTACCGAAACTGAAGCAGTATGAAATCCCCGTAATATTTCTTACCGCAAAGGGAGATATCGCGAGCAAGATAAAGGGATTAAAAGACGGTGCAGAAGATTATATTGTAAAACCATTTGAAATGCTGGAAGTGATGGTCCGTCTTGAAAAAGTACTGGAACGCAATGGCACTGTACAAGAACAGATTCAAATTGGTGATGTCATCATTGATACTGCTAGTCGTACTGTTACAAAAATGGGCATGGAAATCTATTTAAAGCCAATGGAATATAACTGCCTCATGGTGTTCGCCAAAAATCCGAATAAAGCACTGACCAGGAATCAGATCCTGCAGGAACTGTGGAATGAAGAGTTCTGCGGAGAAACAAGAACTGTGGATGCACATGTGGGTCGTATCAGGAAAAAGCTTGGCTGGCAGGATAAGATTAAAACAATTCCCAGAATCGGTTACAGACTTGAGGTGGATTTATGAAACTCTTAATAAAGATCTTTTCTCAGACTACATGTATCATTTTGTTGGTATCGTCAGGGATCTTTCTCTATACCACTTATTGTTGGAAAAATCAGAGTATACAGAATATCAACAGTTATGAAAGCAGTATATTCAGAACAAATATCTTACAGTTTGAAAATAAAACAAGCCTTTCTGACAATCAGAAACAGAATGCCGACAACGAAATGCGCCCCCAAATAGTTACTTATGCTTTTCGGCAGGTTTTTCATGACAGCGCGGTTTTATATCTTGATGGAAAAATGATCTATAATGGAACTGTTTATGAATTCGATGTAAAAAAGTTAAGAGAATTATGTGAAAGTAAGGCAAACATGGTGGATCATGGCAGCAACAGTGACGGTCATGGCCCTATGGTCAGTCAGATAAATGGAAGGACACTTTTGTTATTTTACTATGGCAATGTAAATATGGGATATCAGATTGTTACTTATAAAGATATAACAGATGTAATAGAAAAAAGTCATCTGCTGTTTTTTCAGACGGGTGGATTTACTTTATCTTTGATCGTGGTGATGGGAATTATCCTTTATTTGAGCCTTCGAAAAATCACAGCACCGCTTACAAGCCTAAGAGAAGCTACGCTTCTTGTTTCTGAAGGTATTTATGATTTTAAAGTACCGTCAGAGGGCAATACAGAACTTTCGCAGGTAGGTGCAACCTTTAATTTTATGACAGGTAAAATAAAAGAACAAATTGAAAGTCTTTCTAACATAAACCGGACACAAAAACAGCTTATTGGAAGTCTGGCTCATGAGCTGAAGACCCCAATGACTGCAATCATAGGCTATGCAGATACATTGCTTACTGTGCGCCTAACCCCGGAAAGGCAGGAGAAGGCTCTGATTTATATTGAAAATGAATGTCGCAGGCTGTCAAGACTTTCTATGAAAATGCTGGAATTAACCGGACTCTACGAAGCTTCGGAAGACTCATTCAATCCAGTGGAAATACAGGTGGATAATTTCCTGAAAGAAGTAAAAGAACTTATTGATTGCAGGCTTCAAGAAAAAAACATCTCTCTTGATGTATTTTGTGAACCAAAAGAATTGGTAAAGAAGTTTGATCAGGACTTAATGATAAGTGTAGTGACAAATCTAATTGATAATGCAGTCAAAGCTTCCAGGAAAGAATCTAAAATTGTGCTTGAGGCAACCCCAGACCATCTGATGGTTCAGGATTTTGGAAAGGGAATACCGAAAGAGGATCTGGAAATGGTGACGGAACCATTTTATATGGTAGACAAATCTCGTTCCAGGGCAAAAGGAAGTGTAGGGCTCGGTCTTTCTTTATGTCAGAAAATTATAGAACTGCACGATTTCCAACTGAAGATTGAAAGCAATCCGGGAAAAGGAACTACCGTCTCTGTTTTCTGGTAATCACACTAACGTTTACATATCAGTTACAAATCGCGAAAGATTTGGTGTAATGCTCGATGATATACTTATAACAACCTTAGAAAGGAGATATTACCAGAAATGAGAAAAAACATAAAAAAGTTTGCAGGAATAGTGCTTTGTATTGGAATGTTTACAGGATGCGCACAGACCCCGGATTCTTCTTTGGTAAAGCCGAAGGGGAGCAAGGCTGTAGATGCTTATACGGAAGCGGATGATGTTAGCGGTTCTAAAGGAGAAGCATTTGAAAGCAAGAACGATGACGGTTCAGAGTCAAAGACAACCATCAGGAATCTCATTGATGCTCCTCAAAATTATAAAAGCCATGTGGAAGATGACAGTGCCAAGCTCGTGGTAAATACAGATGCAAGCGTAGAAATTCCGGAAGTGGAAAAGATATCTGCTATTTCTGTCACCGCGGCAGAAGTTACCCAGGAGCTTCTAGACCGTATTACAAACGCATTCTTCTCAGAGGCAAAACTTTATACCATGGATAGTTATTATGTGAAGACAAAGGATGAAATTAAAAAAACTCTGGATGAACTAAAAGAAGATGTTGCAACCGGAAACCTGGATCCGTATAACTATGGAACAGATGATGATGGGAATTATGTCTATGATATCTATGAAGATATTGAGACATGGGAACAGGAATACGAAACTGCTCCGGAAAAGAAAACCCTGACAGAGGCAAAACCTGTTGCCGGAAATTCTTTCGATTGTATTGCACAAATGCCAGACGATTCACAATACTATTATAAAACATCTTACACTGGCTCCGATACCTTGTCAGTCAAGATCAAGAAAGCAGCAAACAAGGGCGGGGAAAAAATACCGGAGGATGCAATGTGGTGTGATTACGGATATTCTGAAGAGGAAGAAAAACCCACAGAAGAATCTATCGGGCTGTCCCTGGATGAAGCAAAAAAACTTGTAAAGGAAAAAGTTGAAAAAATGGGCATCACAGATTTGCAGTTTTCTAACTGGAATTACGCGGTGTGCAAAAGTTTTGAAGACGATAATAGTTCAGGTGATTTTGGAAATGGATATAGAATTGATTATGCACGTACCATAAATGGTGTGCCGGTCACTCAGACAATTGCAGACGGTGGGGCATTGGAAGATATGGACAGCACAATGGAAACATGGTCTTATGAAAGTCTCTGTTTCTATGTCGATAAAGATGGCATAGAAAGCATGACTTATTCAAATCCCTACACAATCGGTAAAATAAAGACAGAGAATTTAAATCTTCTTTCGTTCAGCGAGGTTATGAAAATTTATGAAAAAATGATGGTGGTAACAAACGCTGATAATATGCAATATGAAAATTCCAGGGTCTATAATATTGATCGGATCGTTCTTGGTTATGCCAGAATATATGAGCCGTCTACTGACGCACACACAGGTATTCTGATTCCCGTCTGGGATTTTTTCGGCAGCATGACTTCAGAAAGTGAATATAACGGAGAAACAGAATCAAATACCAGTAAAGATCCGAATGAAAGTTTCCTTACCATTAATGCCGTGGATGGCAGTATCATAGACCGGAATCTGGGTTACTGACATGAGACAGGTATTTGGAATTGTAAGGTACAATTTCTTCGGATTTCTACGCAATCCCAAAGTTATTTTTATATTTCTGTTAGAATTTGTACTGAGTTTCCTGCTTACAGGCAGAATCATGGTTGTAATGGAGACCTACGATACACCGGTACAGGCCATTGAACCATTTATCTGGACATTTGGGGATGGGATAGCAGTACTGTCCAGTTCGCTGCTCTTGCTTCTTATGTTTTCTGACCTGCCGAAGATGACACCTATTACTCCATACCAGCTGACCCGGACAACCAAGAGGAAATGGCTTTTAGGTCAATTCATTTATGTTATTCTTGTAACTGTTTTATATACGGTTTTGATGCTGCTGTTTACGGCCGTGCTGTGTATGAAAAAGAGTTATCCAGGTAACCTGTGGAGCGAAACTGCGGCCATGCTTGGTTATTCAGAATTAGGAAAAAACCTGCAGGTCCCTTCTACAGTAAGGGTCATGGAAAGTATCTCACCCTATGGCTGTATGCTGCAGGTTTTCTTCCTTCTGTTTTGTTATTCGCTGACCTTAAGCTTTGTAATCCTTGTAGGAAATCTCTATAAAGGGAAGACTAAGGGGATGATTTTTGGTCTTCTTTACAGTGTCTTTGGTTTTTTATTGGACCCGAAAGTACTGGCTGCAATTTTACATAAAGAAAAATACGAAATGTATCAGGTAAATGTATTAATCTGCTGGATCAGTCCTCTGAACCAGGCAGTATACGGAAAACATAACTTAGGTTATGACCCATTGCTTCCGAAAATCTCGCATTCCTATATGTTTTTTCTGGGTATTTTAGTTCTTCTTGCAGTTTTTGCAATTAACCGGATGAAAAAATATACCTTTGAATTTCTTGGAGAAAAGACATGATCGGAAGGGGGAAAACCTATGTGGGGTGAAACAAAACGTATGTGTTTTAATAAAAATTTTCTGGCAGCATGGCTGATAGCCTGCATTTCCATAGCCATTGGACAGACTTATCCCAGCTTAAAAAAAGCACTGACATGTGGTACTTTTATCAGTATACTGGAAGGTTCTCTAAAAAGCCAGGCAGTATCTTTTGCCATTCCGGTAGCAGCCGTATTGCCATGGAGTGATTCCGTTCTGCAAGAATATAAAAGTGGATTTTTAAAGGAGATACTTCCCAGAACGACTCGCAGACAGTATATCGAAGGTAAAGTCTTTTCCATTATGGTATCTGGTTTTATGGTCTGGACGTTATCTATACTAACGGTACTTTTTATCAATTTTATTGTGTTCTATCCGCTGGAGATAAAGGGTGCTATTCAGAAAGAAGCACTTCTGGACTTACTCATGAAGGCATTTCGGACAGGACTTATCGGAAGTATCATAAGTACTTTCGGTGGAAGCTGCGGGATTTTATGGGATTCTGCTTACATGGCATATGGAATCCCTTTTGTAAGCTTTTATTTCGGAATTATCCTTCATGACCGCTATTTTAAGAATCAGATATGGTTTTATCCAGTAGAATGGATACTGGCTGATGAAAATTGGGGACCGGACAAAATAGGACTTTGGCTATTTCTACTGTTGTTTTTATTAGTAATGCTGGGAATTCTGGGAGGTGTTTTATATGGAAGATTGGAAGAAATCTGAAGGGACATTTAATCTGGCCTGTGATCCGCAAAGAGCAAGTGGAATGATGCAGAACACCTGCGTAAAAATAGAACACGTGACCAAACGTTTCGGTGAAGACATCGTGTTACAGGAAGTAAATCTTTCCCTGAAAACAGGGAACGTCTATGGGATTGTTGGAAATAACGGTTCCGGAAAGACCGTTCTTATGAAATGCATCTGTGGGTTTCTCCCTGTAACTACGGGCACTATTTTTGTATTTGGAAAAAAAATAGGACATGATGTGGATTTTCCTGAAAGTCTTGGAGTTATTATCGAGACTCCCGGTTTTCTTACACAATATACGGGCTTTAAAAATCTGGAGATCCTGGCAGACATGAATGGCCGGATTTCGAAGGCCGATATCCGCATAGTCTTAAAAAGGGTAGGATTGGATCCGGATATGAAGAAACCAGTCGGAAAATATTCCCTTGGAATGCGTCAACGCCTTGGTATTGCACAGGCCATTATGGAAGATCCTCTTTTTTTGATTCTGGATGAGCCGTTTAATGGACTGGATAAACATGGCGTGGAAGAAATAAGAGAACTTCTGCTGGATTTAAAAGCAGCAGGAAAAACCATTTTGCTGGCAAGCCATAATGAAGAGGACATCAGAATCTTATGTGACCACGTATATGAAATGGATGGAGGAATCTTAAGAGAAAGGACTGCCTGATAATGAGAAATTTATTTGTGAAAACGGCATTAGTATTGTGTACGACAATAATATTTCTTCCAGCTACCGTTTTTGCCACAGAGCCTCAAAACACGGAGATTACATCTGCTGAAGAAGGATTTACGGACTCGGATCCGTCCGTATCTTATGAGAATGACAACTCGTTAACCCTTGATGAAAAAGAGGATGAATCTACGAGTACCGAACCTCCGAGTACCGAACCTCCGGCAGAGGATGAAAAGACTCCTGATAAAGCTGATAACGATAAAGAAAATCCGGATCCGGATATTTTTACATCAGGAGATGACTTTGGTGATGGTTCTAAATCGAATCCTTTTCATGTTGTAATAGACAGTGATAATCAGGAGGACGGTGACGCCCCACAGATAACAGATCCGGTTATAGACAACGGAGGGTATTCGGGCGGTGGGGGAGGAGGTAATTCAACATCAGACTCATCAAGTGAAAAAATATTACATAAACCGCAGGTATTATTAGAAGACAGCAATCTTTCAGGTGGACGATTGGAGGCTGGTTCTACAACAGAAATGTCGCTGACATTTCGAAATAAAAGCTGCAGTCAAAATGTATTTGGTTTAAAAATTTCCCTTTCTACAGAGAACAAAGGAATCGAATTTGAGAAAAACTCTTTTTATGTACAAGTCCTGGCTCCTGGTGAAGCAATTACTTTGGAACAGATGATTACTATAACAGAAAACTGTGATCCTGGCCAGGCTGTCATTACTTTTTCTCTGGATTATGAAGATTCGAAAGCAACGGCAACTACCGGTACAGAATTACTGTCTTTTCAGATCATCCAACCGGTTCGTGTTAAGCTGGAAGCTTCAGATATTCCATCTGTTTTATACACTATGGATACAGTAGAGATCCCGGTAAAAGCAATGAATCTTGGAAGAGACAAAATATACAATGCAAGTGTCAGCTTAAAGGCTGATGAATTAAGCTCAAACGATACTGCATTCTTAGGGACCATAGAGGCCGGAGATTTATCCCAAGGAAGTCTTCGCATATATGTAAAAGGAAAAACAGGAAAATGTGCAGGACAATTAATTCTTACGTATGAGGATGCAGATGGCAAATCATATGAGGAAGAAATAAAATTTGATTCTGAAATCAAAGAAACCCAGATAAAGTCTTTAAAGGTTGAAGATGACCAGGAGAAAACCAATAACTGGTGGTATTCCATAGCTGCAGTTGTTGCAGTACTGCTTATTTCCATAATCCTGATTCTGGTCAGAAAGCTTCATAAGAAAAATATCCTTCTCGAAGAAGTGAGAAAGGCGGCTTCTCATTGAAAAGAAAAAAAATAGACAGCTTTACCTTATTTGTCATACTTCTGCTGGCATTGATACTTACATTATTAGGAATGCTGCTGGCAGGCATGAAAGAAGAAAAACGGCAATTTACTGTGTTACTCCCACTTGGAGATCTGGCTTATGATGAAGATTTTTTGCAGAAAGCGAAGAAGATAAAAGGTATAAAAGAAATCTGGCCAGTCATAGAAGTCCCGGTTGTCATCAAAATTGAAGATTATACGGAAACAACGACTTTTTCAGGAATTGATATGAATGCGTTTGGAAAAAATCCAACTCAGAATGAATTGGGGAAGATGCCGTTGGTATTGCTGGGAAATGGTTCCCTACGGGATATGAAAGACTATAATAATCATGCCATTTCAAAAAAACAACAGGAAAAATTTTTAGAGATGGGTGAAAACCTGAATATTTTTTATTCCCTGGATGAAAAAGAGAAGGATACTCCCAAAGCCACGGATGATCTTACCACTTTATCCGGCAATTCCGCAAGAGAACCGCAAACCTCATATATGCCCTGTAAAGCCGCTGTAGTAATAGAAGGCAACGAAATCTACATACCCATTTCCCAGGCACAGGATCTCTGCAAAGAAATAGGAGAGCCTTCTGAAATCAGTAAAGTATATCTAAAAATAAATGGAAAAAATAACCTGGAGAACGCAAAGAAAATACTTTCAGGAATTTAACATAATATATAGCAATTCGGCGATCGCCTTCGAAATGGTCTGGCGGCGGGTGTCCGGTTCTTCAAATTTTTTTGTTGCCATAGGCAAGCAAAGTCGCATTAGTCTGGTCAACGTATCCAGTAGCTTTTCAATTTCTGCTTCCACCTGTGCCAGCTCCACTTGATAGGCGGTCAGTTTTGGATTGATTTTTTCCTCCCTGCCGTGGAGTATCTGAAAGTCTTTGAACTTCTCCTGCATGGCAGAGAAAATGAATTGCTCAAATTCTTCTCTGTGGATTTTTCCGCAGCCCGGGCAGTTCTTGCTTTTTGCTATCGACCGGCAGAAAGGATTAGTTATTATTTCTGAACGGAGTCCGCCTCTTCTTGTGTGAGCTGACCATTTTTAACTGCATCAGAAATGGCTTTGTCTAATTCCTCAACTGTGGAATAATCCCCAATGTGTACTGTTTTTCCGTTATCTTTTGTTACATCAACACTATAAGAGGAAACTACATCTTCAGTAGGTGGAATCATGGAGTAGGTATCGCCGTCACCGTCATCTTTGGAATACAATACTCCCTTTTTGATACTTTCCAGAGTTTCTTTATAGCTGTCCATCATAGCATCTACACTTTCCTGTGTAAATTCATGGAATACGCCCAGCCCATCATACCAACCATCTCCGGTTCCAATCAAAGATTCCATTTCCTTTTTCTGTTCGTTCATCCACGCCTCATATTCATCAGCTGTCCACCACTGCACATCCGGTACCGTGTTGTTTTTCTCATAATCTGCCTCAGCGACCCAATTTTTACCGTCAACACTGATCTGTCCACCGTCTGTATCCTGATAGAGAATATCTGTACCGGATATGTTTCCTGTTTCGGATGTTGAAACCTTTGGTGTATCCGAAGCCAATGCACTTGCATAGCTTGCATAAGTAACTCCTGCAATGCTTAAACAGATTGCTCCACACAGTCCTATTGACCAAATTTTTTTGTTCTTCATCGATAAAACCTCGCTTTCTAAAAATTATAGCTACCCTCTTGAGGACAGCTATAATATAACAAAGCAACTTGGATATAATTTGCAAGGATTATGGATTTTAGATGGAGTTGTCTATCGGCTGCCTGCAAGGCAATTCAAACCAAAACAGTACACCATTGCTTGTATTTGAGATGCCGTACTTTGCTTGGTGTATTTCCATGATTTTATGAACAATATAAAGTCCTAATCCAGTTCCACCTGTATTGCGGTTACGAGATATATCTGCCCGATAGAAGGCTTCAAACAAATGTGGAATAGCATCGTCAGGCACACGGACACCTGTGTTTTCAATTTCACCACGAATTGTGCCATGTGTTTCGGACAAAGATATACGAATCAATTCACCACTTGGAGAATAACGAATTGCATTTACCAATATATTTTGAATTGCCCGTTCCATCTGTGATTGTTCCACTTCACAATAAAGGCGGGTAGGAATATTTGCTTCAAAGCACTGTTCCTTTTCTTCCAACAAATCTGTTACAGTGGCAATCTGTACCCGAAATATTTCCGCAAAATCAATGGTTTTATATTCGGATTTTTGAGTTCCCTCTGCTTTAGAAACATACAGCAGCTCTTTTACCAACTTTTCCATCCTATCAACAACGGCTAGGGAACGCTCCATGTACTCTATATGGTTTTCATAACCGCAGACTCCATTCAGCATTCCCGCCAAATGTCCTTTCAAGATGGTCAGTGGTGTTTTCAGTTCATGGGATGCTGCCGAGAAAAAGTCTACCCGCTGTCTTTCTAACTCCTGTTCCTTTTCAATATCTGTTTTGAGCTGTTGGTTGGCAGTTTGAAGGTCGTTCAATGCAGTGGATAGCGAAGCAGATAATGAATTTAGATTTTGCGCCAAACAACCTAATTCATCTTCTCGTCCTGTACCACATTGACCGGAAAAATCCAATTCTGCCATTTGCTTTGAAATCTTGCTCAGTTGCACAATAGGTCGAGTGATGTACCGTGTATAGAGCCATGCACAAAGGAGCGAAAGCAGAAAGATCATTAGGATAACATACGGAAGAATAGACAGCAATACTTTTGTTGCCTGCTGTACAACGAACAAATCCGTTTGAACTGCCAATGCATAAGCAGTACCGTTTTTTAACGTGAACGGGTAAAAATTTGTCGTGGTTTCCCCAGACGGTTGCATATCTATGAACGATTCATCTTCATCGAATGTAACTGTACAATCTGCCGAAGTAGTAGAGGTTTCTATTGATGCCTCGTCGGGATATATCATACGACCGTTACTATCCTCAATCCAAAAAGCGGCATTTGTTTCCTTTGAAAAATTAGATATATCATTTTCACAATCAGATATATTGTCAAAAGCTGTCATTTGCTCAACAAGGTGCATAGCGGCTTTCTCTGTGGACGCATTTATCAAATTGGAGTATGTCGCAGGTAACAGCTTTGAAATGAAAAAATATGTTCCGCCGCAAGCCGCACCCAGTAGAAAAAATGTAATTATAAAAATCTTAACGGATAAACGTTGCTTAATGTACTTTGTCAATTCTGTATCCCACCCCTCTGATTGTTTTTATATAGTCAGCATTTAATTTTTTGCGAATGTTCTTTATGTGACTGTCAACGATCCGTTCCTCGACCTCCAAATCGTCCGCCCACAATCGGTCAAGCAGCATTTGCCGAGTAAAGACCTTTCCCTGATTTTCAAGCATAAGCCTAAGAAGAGCAAACTCTTTGCTGGTTAAAACAACCTCGTTTCCGCCTTGATATACATGGAATCCGTCAACATCCATACTCAACTCTTTATAAGTAAGCAGGAATTGATTTTGATTTTCCGCAGTCCTACGGCGAAGAATAGCCGCAATCTTGCACAGTAGGATTTTGGGTGAAAAGGGCTTTGGAATGTAATCGTCAATCTGCTGTTCAAAACCCCGCAACTGGTTTTCTTCATCCGAAAGTGCAGTAAGCATAATAATAGGGACTTGTGACCGCTTACGAATGACCTCACATACACCATAGCCGTCGATTTTAGGGAGCATGATGTCTAACAGCACAAGGTCGATGGTATCCCCAAACATTGCAATGCCCGACACACCGTCAGAAGCAACAGCGACTTCATATCCCGCATCAATCAGATGGTTCTTTAATATATCCTGAATGTCAATATCATCTTCGACAATTAAAATCTTCTGCATTGTTCCACCTCCAATTTTTCAAGTATAGCAGAGAAATATGTATCTATTATGGAGTCTCAAATTTTATCCGCATTTATTTTACCGCCATTCTTTCAATCTATCAATGTTGTCATCGAGTATGTAGATAAAATACTGCTAAAACATAAAACTGCGTATCGTCCTCATAATCAAACCTGAATACCTTTTACCAAATCGTCACCTTGCTGGACATTTCCGTAGACCAGTTCTTTTATCCTAACAGGCAGAACAGCGAAAGTAACTGCTGCCAGCACATTGATGTCCTTTTAAACTCTAATGAAAAAGAATTTGTCGTGATAGAAGCCACAGCCGAGGGCATTAAGAAAGCCAGAGAAACGGAGGTTCCAGGAAAATCTACATACCCATTTCCCAGGCACAGGATCTCTGTAGAAAAATAGGAGAGCCTTCTGAAATCAGTAAAGTATATCTAAAAATAAATGGAAAAAATAACCTGGAGAACGCAAAGAAAATACTTTCAGGAATTTAACATAATATATAGCAAGAAGTCTCTTTCCTTTACAGATGTGCAATGAATTGTAAAAGCACTGTACGAACGCTGTAAAAGCAAAAAAGAACACTTGGTTGGTGATGCAGTTCATGGTATAATAGTATCAGTTGATAACATAAATGATAAAAAAGCTAATTTTGTTAAAAAAGGATCACAATGTACATTTAGAATATCAGATTTACCGCCTTTTGATCATGTGGTTGTAATGTTCCGTGCATAGCCCAGAATGGAACTAAGTAAATTTATCAATGTCTGTCCCTTTTTCAAAATCTGAGATTTAATTGGCAGAAGTATATCACATGATAATGTTTATGGTATGAAAAAAAGCTTTCGTTGTAGCCTATGGTTCTGCATGGAAAGTTATTGGATAAAAGATACTGATTAATACTTGGTAAAATGAGGGAGCTCACAAATGAAAAAAATTACAATTGCCTTAATTATGGTTATATCATTAATAGCACCAATTCAGACAATGGCGGAGAGTGTTACCCAGACCGGTACAATAATAGAGCCTTTGGAACAGAATATTGAACAGATCATCGATGAAATCACTTCTGAACCGCGTCCAATAAATTCTGATGCAATACAGAATGTAAAAGAATATATTAGTGAATATTTTGGCAATCTGGGATATGACAATATAGAATACCAGAAATTCGAATATAACGATGAAAACAATGAGAATGCAATAAGGCATTCCTCGCAGGCGGATGTGTTTCTGGCATCAACAGCCGAGAATGCAATTGTTGACGGCATTGGTGAAAATATCATTGTGACAAAAAACTCATCTATTGATACTACAAAAAATCTGATCATAAGTGCCCATTATGACAGTGCAGAAGATTCGGTGGGCGCCAATGATAACGGTTCCGGAGTGGCAGCAGTGCTTGAACTGGCAAGGATTTTAAAAGATACAGAGATGCCGTATAATATAAAATTCATCCTGTTCTCGGGCGAAGAGAAATATATGCTGGGTTCAAGATGGTATGTTGGTAAGCTGACGGAGGACGAGCGGAAACAGATCATCGGAGTAATAAATATTGATACTATTGCAGAAAAAAGTGATCTGGGTTATATGGCGATGATCGAAGGAAACAAAAGACCAGACAATGCGGAATATGATGATGAGGGATTGAAAAAACTGGCAGAATTAAATAAAAACAGTATGTCAGAACTATTTACACCCAGTGACAGATTTTTCCTGACAATGGCAACCAACAGTGACCATTATCCGTTTGCATTAGTGAATATCCCGGCAGTATCGATTGTCCAGGACTGGCAAGATGGTTTGAACGTGAATGATAGTTCTGATGTAAAAGAAAATATGGATATACAGAGAATTGTGGAAGTGATTGATCAGGTTATGGAAGTACTTCCAACGATCAATTAAATTTATATCAAAAATCTCCCACTAATAGTAGTGCCAGATAAAAAACATTGTAGAAGTCAGTAATATTAATGTTTTTCATGGTGCTATCACGGTGTGAAGTCGAAATAATCAAATACTGACAGAGACTAGGAGGTGGAATAATGAAAAAATGGATCGTGATGCTGGCGGTACTTGTTATGTTCTGTCTGGCGGGATGCGGGGAAAAGCCGATGACAGCAGTGTATTTTCATCCAGATGATAACAGCTGGTATTTTGCGGATCTGGACACGGACACGATTTTCTCCGGAACGATACCGGATAAGCTTACGGATGAGAATGGAAAGAAGCTGACAGAGGAAGATATGACAGACGGAGATGTTTACCTGATCTATGGAGATGGTATCATGCTGGAAAGCTTCCCGGGACAGTATCCGGGAATCACAAAGATGGTACGGAAAGAACAGGGCAATCAGGAAAAGGCCGATCATTACCGGAAGGAGCTGCTTTCCATGATGCGTCCGGTGACTGGAGAGTGATAAAATAAAGCTTTTTTAGAAAAATATTAAAAGAAAATATATATCCATTTCTTCTATATTTTGATAAACTATATATTAAGACCACTGAGAAGAATAAATTTTAACAAATGTAGCAAGAATTCTCCCACCTCTTCAGGTGGTGAGATGAATTGCACATCTGAGCATATCTGCTCAAAAAAAATCTCTATAGTATAAAAGAAACACTCGTTCTCCCTTCCCTGATGTAGTATACTGAAAAAGAACAATTAGTTCATAAATACATATCCGTCGATATAAGAAAAAGGACGATAAATATAATGGAGTTAGACCATGAAAGATGCATTCTGGGGTTAGATCTTCGGTCTGCTCAGTGCAGGTGGAGCAACGATTGAAACGATACGGCAGTATATAGAAAGCCAGGGTGAGAAGAATGAACCGCGCCGTAAAAATAAGGA
>NZ_JBDGAB010000056.1:711-24144 GCF_040910705.1 Blautia sp. RTP21359st1_E11_RTP21359_211015 | reverse complement strand
TTTCCGTTCCTCAGGATATTTCCTTTGTGTGCTTTGACGATGATCCGCTTTTCAAGACCATGAGTGCGACTATGACCTGTGTCTCACAGGATCTGACAAACATAGGGAAACATGCTGTGGAATTACTTTTAAAAAGGATCCATGGAGACTATACGGATTTTCCAAAAATAGACATGCTGGATGTTGTATTCCACCCGCGACTCTCTGTAAAAGACCTGTCCGGGCACAACAGTGCAACATCCGGAAAGGATTGATTTATGAGTGCAACCATCAAGGACATTGCCAAAGAAACCGGCCTGGCACTGGCCACCATTTCAAAATATATCAACGGCGGAACTGTACGGCCGCAAAATAAAAAACAGATCGACGAAGCGATCCGGAAACTGAATTACGTTCCACGAAACACGGCCCGGGGACTTCGTTCCTCCAAGACTTACCGTATCGGTCTGATATCCGCTCCTCCCAATAATCCGCATAATGCTTTTCTTCTGAGCAAAATAGAAAACACCATGCGCGCTCACGGTTATTCTCTCACATTTATGAGCGGCGACAAATATAAGGATCATGTCAATAAATTTATCCCCCATATGCTCCGCTCAGGGATCGACGGTCTTATCATTTCTTCTTTCTGTCTGAGCAAGGACATTTGTTCCGCCGTGGAACATACCAGGATCCCTGTTGTGGAGTTGGAAGAGCATAGTCATTTCCACCGTACAGACTGTGTACAGACCAGCTGTACCTCCGGGGCCTATGAGATCGTAGAGCATCTAATAAAAATGGGGCATCAGAAGATCGCCCTTGTCACCGGTCCTCCTGCATCCTATACCGCATGCGAACGAAAAAAAGGATATCTCCGGGCACTGGAAGACTACAATGTTCCTGTTAACCCCGATTATATCATCGCTGAAAATTACGCAAGCGACTTTGGATATCAGGCAATGAAGAAATTATGGAATCTTCCGGAACGTCCGACTGCCGTATTTTCTGCGAACTATACACTATGCCTCGGTATTTATGAAGCGATCTACAGCCTTGGCATCCGTATCCCGGAAGACCTGTCTGTTGTCTCCTTTGATGATTTTGAACTGTCCATGCTGCTTTCTCCTCAGCTGACCGCTGTCCGTCAGCCGCTGGCCGGTCTGGCAGAGCAGGCCTGTGATCTGCTGCTTCGCAGAATGAACGGAGACTACTGCGATTTTCCAAGGACGATCCGCCTGAAGCCGGAATGCATTTACCGGGATTCTGTGCGTAATCTCTATTCTGATGGTAAGTAATGCAAAACAACTTTTATTACGGCAATTTTGGGAAGCACAACAGGCATTCTCATTCCGATCTGCCCGCATATTCTGAGCATCTGAACCACTGCAATAATTTCACAGCTTTCACAGGGGCACAGACCGTCACCGACACAGTCGATGATACGGCCTGTGTTCCTTCTGTATATATCCGATATATCTGTCACAGCAGTCTCAACAGCATATCTCCGGTTCCCACATTGTATCCACTGGTTGCATAAATCCCATTCAGGCTTTTGTTTGTCACAATGATCAGCGGAAGCTTATCCGGATCTACGTACATTCTTCTTCCCAGTGTATTGATGATCTCTGAAAAATCATCATATAAGATCTGAACATTTCCAAGCTTGCCCAGTGCTCTTGAAAGGGTAGGTGTCTCCAGCGCTTTTTTGCTTTTTACTACAAAAATGATTCTCTTCGCATATCGGGAAAAAGCTTCTTCCTGCTCCATCATCTCATTTAAGATATGCTCCGTCGGTTCTTTCTCCTCTTCCAGAAACGCCAGGATATGCTTCCCATCTGCCGTCAGTTCTGACGCCTTCACGGTGCTTCCATCCTCTTTTCTGAGAGTAAATTCCGGTATGGAAATATTCTCCAGCATATCTTCCAGGTTTGCATTCCGAAATGCCAGCTCCACCCTCTTCATTTCTCCGATCTGAACCTCAAAATAATACTCCGCTGCAAATATATTTCCATTTGGCAGCCTGTTTGAGGTAAGGATCCTGTAATTTCCCGCTTCCAACGGCAGCTTCATCACCTGATCTCTGAAATTTTCGGCTTCCAGCTTCAGCGTGATATATCTTCCATCCTCCAGTTTTGCGATGCTCCAGTTCTGGAAATATTTCCACTGTGTATCCTCGCTTGCCTTCAGAAGGATCGATGCGGTTTTCTCCGTTTCCGCAGATACCGGGATGAATTTTCCGTTTTTCATATACTCCATGGAACGGTCATGAGGGTTCAGGCGTGCCGGAATTCCCAGTGTTCTCGCCATTGCCACAAAAAGGATTTTCTTTGACAGAAGGCTTCCTGTTCCCGTTTTCAGACATCCGGACGGCGTGGTAATCACACTGCTGCGTTCTTTCTCCGGACTGGAAATGATCTTATCCTCAATCCATTTCCAGATCTTTGCCGGCTCCTTTTGCAGCATATTTTTCTCTTCTTCCGACAGCTGCTCAAGGATCGCTTTTCTGTATTTCTGTAAAACTTCATCGTCAACTCTCGGGTTCAGTACATATGGTACAAAAATATCTGCATCCATGTTTTTTTCATACGGTAATGCAAATTTCAGATGCTCCTCCAGAACCTGGCTGATGCAGTCTGTTCTGTCTTTCTCTGTGAGGACTTCAAGGAGTTTTTTTCTCATTGAAGAATCTCCGGTTTCTTTTTCCAGGAATTTCCGGCACTCCGGATTGCTCAGGTTTCTTACCTTCTGTTCCCTGTAAGCGTTTGCCTCTGCCAGACGTCTGCTGCCTCTTTCCTTCTGCTCCGGTGTTGGCATATCTTTATTTACAGGTGCATCATGAGGTGCGATCATATCGTTCTCCGCCCACTCCTCATAAAAAATACCATTTTCCTTTCCCACGGGCATCAGACAGATCTCGCAGCAGTCCTCTGTTTTTGTATCCATGCTGTTTTCTGCATGCAGCCATTCTCCATCTGCATACATCCTTGCAGAAATATGGATACTTCCAAGCCCTGTTGTCAGGCAGACTTTTCCCAGACTGTCGGTTTTCAGTTCTGCGATCGGGGCATATTCCGAATAATTCAGCACCTCAAAAGAAACTTCTGCACCTTCTGCCGGTTTTCCATGTGAATCCTTTACGGACACAGTGATCTCTTTTGTCAGTGCATATCGTTTCAGCTCGTTGAGCATAGTCACCATACCATCTTTGCCGATCACTTCTCCCTCCGGGATCATGGTATCAAAAACTCTTGAATGGACCATCATGGCCCTTGAGGAAGCGTTGGTAAACCATCCCTTATTCAGGATCTCCTCCGGCTCACAGGCTCCCAGAAAATACCAGCTTCCATCGCACCAGATTTCCACCCACGCATGATTGTCATCACAATGAGACCACTTTGGTGCATATACCTGACGGGCAGGTACACCAACACTTCTCAGTGCATTAACGGTAAATACAGATTCCTCTCCGCATCTTCCGTTTCCTCTGCGGTATACGGCAAGTGCAGACAGGGTACGATCATCTGTACAATGATAGGTAGCCTCCTGTGCACACCAGTAGTTCACCTCCAGGGCAGCTTCCCGGAAGCTCATTCCCCCAGTTCTCTCTCCGATCTCCCTGCGGAAAAATGTACGGCAGGGTGCGATCTCCTCCTCATTTACTCTGTGAAACAGCACATAATTCAAAAAGATTTCCTCCGGCAGCTCTGCCACCCCGGAGTTTTCCTTCCATAAATATACGCCATTCTCCGCATAATCCAGGAATACTTCAAACGCGTAATTTCCGATATCACTGTACGGCATGAACGCATATAAATATTTGCACGCCAGAGCCACTTCGTCTGTGCATTCCGCAAGCTTTTTATCAATCTCCGCAAAAACCTGCGGTAACCCCATCATCTGCTCCCGATATTTTTTTTCGATCCGATCACGGTTTTCTTTCAGAAAAATCTTCCCCTCAGCCATTATAATTCCTCCAGAACTTTCTTTGCAGCACGAACATTTTCAATATCTGTACGCCATATCTCATATTCACTGAATGTCGGAAGTCCCATATTGACACCTTCCTTGCGAAACTGCATCGCACTGTCCGTTACAACCTTGCCGCTCATATGATAAGCCTTGATCCCGGTAAGAGGATAAAGCTGGCGGATCACTTCCGCACCGACGCCACTCCCCGCCTGGATGATGATACGTCCCTGACTCCTGGTTTCCAGTTCCTTCAAAAGCTCCGCACCCTGAAGGCAGGTATTCTTCTGTCCGGAGGTAAGGATCGTATCGATTCCCAGAGAGATTGCCTGTTCCATAGCCTCGATCGGATCTGCGCACACATCAAAAGCCCTGTGCAGCGTAACAGACATATCTCCCGCCGCATCCATCAGCTCTTTCATCTGTTCCATATTCAAGGTGCCATCCGGTTTCAGGATACCTACCACGACACCCTCCGCTCCCATTTTGCGGAAATCCTTTACTGCATTCCTTATCATAGAAAATTCCGCATCTGTATAACAGAAATCTCCAAACCGCGGACGGATCAGCGCATGGATCCGGATATCCGAACGCTTCCTTATTTCCTCAAAAAGCCATGGGCCGGGAGTTGTTCCCCCGATGATCAGATTGCTGCAAAGCTCCAATCTGTCCGCACCACCTTCGGCTGCTGCCATAGCGGATTCCACAGAATCCACACAGGTTTCCAGAATATAGTCTTTCATGTAAAAATCCCCCTTTGTTACTGTCTGCTCAGAGTAATTTCACTCCGGTATTCCTCAGTATGTTCACAATGGTATCATCCGGAAATTCATCGGTAATGATCCCGCTGATATCATCAAAATGTGTATATTTATAAGATTCGTTAAAATAAAACTTCTCTCTCTCCATAACCACATATTTATGTCTGCTGCTCTGCACTGCCGCCTTCTTGGTCAATCCATCCTCCACTCCGGATGTAGTAACTGCAAAATCTGTCATATCCACGCCACAGCTTCCCAAAAATGCCCGGTCAAAGCTGTACTGCTTGATCACCTCAATGGCCGCAGCTCCCATAAATCCATTCACCGAACGGTACATAGTCCCCCCTGTGCCTATGGCCGTGATGGACGGATTCGCAGCAAGGATCTGCAAGATATCGATCATATTGCTGACAACCACAACATGCATGCCCGACGAAGCGATAAGCCTTGCCAGCTCTATATTTGTAGTGGAAACATCCAGAAAGATCGTTTCGTTATTTTTGATCAGCTTGAAGGCTTTCGCAGCGATCACTTTCTTCTTATCAAGATTGTACATACGCCTGTCTACTACGTTTCTCTCCAGAGGATACTCCTGTGACAGGATCGCTCCGCCGTAAGTCCTCTTTAATCTGCCTGCATTTTCAAGGATCTTGAGATCCTTGCGGATACAGTCCTCCGTAACCTGAAACATCTCGCTTAATTCTTTGACCCTGACTTTTCCTTTTTCGCGGAGACATTTCTCTATTGCATTCTGTCGTTCTTCTGTAAACATGGTCCTATCTCCTCATTCCTGATTTTTCTGTGATAAAAGTTCCAGAAATCAATACTCCGCAAAACAATATCCGGCGTATTGATCCCTGGAAAGCCTGTGATTTCAGTATAACAGTTCGATATCTTACTGTCAATTATTTTGTATTATTTTTTATTGTTTTATCGTATTTTGATCAAATCAAGTAATTCCACTGGTTCAATTGCAAACCTCCGCTTGCCCCCTGTTCCGGGAATCCCTTACAAAGCTGCAAATATCCCCCTGACCCAAAGCCACATGTTCCCTTGCGGAATTATAAAGATCAATAACCATTGAAAATATTGAATAACTTATGAGGACTTGTCTGTACTCTTCCCGAAACAGACAAGTCCCCATAGTTCCATAACAAATATCCAGTTATGAGCAGATAAAATCAGATTTTTACTATCTGCACATATATTCATCCAGCTCTCCGATAAATTTCTCCGGCATCTTTCTCTCAAACGGGAAAACCTCCGCATTCCCAAGCGCATCCGCAATACATCCCAGAAGGATCGCACTTCTCTCCAGCGACCAGGCAGACAGCAGATCAATAGTATCATAACGGGTATGCATGCCAAAACCATCCCGGTTCAGAGTCATGGCCGGAATTCCCTTCCATGCAAAAGAATTGGAATCACTTCCCCAGATCTGATTCTTCACAGACGCTCCGATCCCTGCTCCGTCAGCGATCTCAAGAAGCTTATCACAAACAGAAGCCTCTCCCGTCACTCCCAGAACATTTCCTCCGATCAGCTGCCCGGCCAGATCTACATTCATATTAAAACGATGCGCTCCAAGCTCACTCTCATGAACTCTGATATAATCCCGGCTGCCCAGCAAGCCCTTCTCCTCAGCACCAAACCACACAAATTCCATAGTCCTGCGCAGTCTATACTGCTGAAAATATCTGCAAAGCTCCATGATGATCGCTGCCCCAGCCATATTATCATAGGCCCCCGGTCCCTCCGGCACCGAATCATAATGCGCCGTAATCGTCAAGATCTCATCTTTCTTATCCGTACCTTCGATCCTCGCCACTACATTACGGGATCTGCACGCCGTCACATCCTGTTCCACAACCAAGCACACCTCAGACGCACCCTCCGTCACCAGCTCCACTGCATCCTTATAATGAAGATTCGCCCCCGGAATCCTGCCACTATATTTTTCCTGCATCTCGTGAATATCCTCTGCAGACTCCGACAATCCTTCTATCACTTCTGCTACATCCCCTGGAAAGATCATCGGCAGGCTGCGCTGACAGGGAACCCTGTCCACTCCTTCATCCAGCGGAGAACCCTCCACACTGATAAAACCAACCGCTCCGGCGCTCACCAGTCTCTGATACACATCACCACTCACCCGGCCATTCACCATAACAATCTTACCCTTCGCCCGTGAAAGACTGACAGCATCTCCATTCTCCACATACAAAAAATCCGCTTTCAGACCTTCTGCCCCAGTATTTCCACATCTTCCATACCCGGTCACCACATACTCCTTCTGATAAGGCTCTACAACCTTAAGCACCGCTCTGTTGATCCGAAAACCCCAAAAATCAAACTCCTCCATCCGATTCTTCACTCCGAAGCTGTCCAAAGTATCCCGGATCATCTTCGCCGCCTTCACTTCCCCCGCAGTACCCGCTTCTCTGACAAAATCAAACCCCGTCAAAAACTCCATCTGCCGCCTGCCACTGATTTCCTTCGTATTCATACCCCCACAACCTTTCTAAATTTTTTCCAAGTCCCCATCCACTGCTTATCGCTTTTCGCAACCCGCAGGAGACTTACTTGATTCGGTTAAATTATACACTATTTTTCAGCAAAAAAACTGCCTGCAGCTATTTTTCAGCCTACCCGGCCAAAAAATCTCCGCAGACAGTTTATATTTCATATCAGTAAATCATTTATATCTATATCCTAAGCCACAAACGAACCAACCGCAGCCGGAGCCCGGTAATCATAGTCGGAAACCTTGATCCCTGTAGCCGCTGTACTGGCGTGAACGATCTTGCCATCACCAATATAAAGAGCCACATGATCAATACAACCCTCACCATAAAAAACCAGATCACCAGCCTCAATATCCGCAACACTCTTCTTCTCAGAAGCCGAACACTGAGCTGCAGCAACACGAGGAAGCTCATACCCAAACTCCGCAAACACAGACATCACAAACCCCGAACAATCCGCCCCGTTAGTCAGACTCGTACCACCATAAACATAAGGATTCCCCACAAACTGCAGCGCAAAATCCACAATCCCCTGCCGCATCTCCAGACGCGCAGCCTCAGCAGCCTTCCGCTCCTCTTCCGCCTTACGCGCAGCCTCAGCAGCCGCTTCAGCCTCAAGCCTCTCCTGCGCGATCACCTCAGCCTCAGCCTTCGCCTCCTGATACCCCTGAACCTCAGAAACCGTCTTATCCGCCAGAGCACTGGCAAAAGCAGAAATAGAATCCGCACCATCCGAAAAATCATCCTCAATAGAAAGCTCCTCCACATCTCCATCAGACACAGCACTGACACCATCCACATCCGCAAAAACAACAGAAGGAACCACACCCACAAGAACAGCACTCAGAACAACAGCAGCAAATTTCTTATAAAACATAAACAATAAAACTCCTCTCAGAAAACCACGCAGCAACACAATCCATCCATTCAGACAGAGATTCACAATCCACTTCGCCACGCTCCTCGCTCACTAATTTGTTACAATTTTATTAAATTTGTTACGCAAGTGTGTATCCTACCATAAAAATCCCCACCTGTCAAACCCTTTCACAAAACCTTCACACACCAATCAGCCATCCAGCACAGCGACGATGGCACATCCCTCACCTTCAGACCACAAGAAACTCAGCCTTTCCTCCCAACCATCCAGCGCAGCGCTGATGGCTCATCCAACTCCCGGGAATCCACTCAATCCTCCATCCCTCATCAACCCCACACTTCCGCCAGAAGCCCCACACAGCCACCACTACCTCCTGCCCGGAATCGAACAGCCGGGGAGACGGGTGCCGGTTGGCTACGACTCTGCAGGAGGGGAGCTGATTCTTGGCTGGCGGAAATCTGCGTTGTTTTTAAAAAGTCCGCTGTCTGAGCGGCAGCAAGCCGCGAGTTCGGACTTTTTAAAAACGGTTTTAGCAGAATTCCGGCAGCCTAGAAGCAGCCCCCGACGAAGCCCGGAGCCAACCGGCACCCGTCTCCCCGGCGTCCGTCATCCGCCATCCGCCCTCCACCCTCCACCACAAAAAAAGAGCGCCCCGCAGCCCATCCAGCCCGCAAAGAACGCTCTCCTAATTTCCATCAGCTTACAATCATACACAATCACCTACGATCAGCATACAATCCCATACGATCGCATCAAATATAACTCATAAACCCCTTCCCAACAACCTCACTACTCTTAGTAACCATCAAAAACGCCTGCGGATCCACCTCATCAATAAACCTCTGCAGAAGCACCGCCTGTCTCACATCAACAACCGTCAGAATAATCTTCTTATCCTTATGCGAATAAACCCCCTCCCCATGATAAACCGTAGCACTCCGCTCCAAACCATTCATAATAAACTCACAGATCTCATCCGGCTTACTGGAAATGATCGTAAAATACTTATTCAGCTTCATCCTCTCAATAGACTTATCGATCAGCAACGTCTTAGCCATAAGCCCCAGTACAGAACAAAGCCCCGTAGTAAGATCAAACACCATAAACGAAACAACAACGATCACACAATCCACCGCAAACAATGCACCCGAAATATTCATCGTAGAATACTTCTTAATGATCATCGCCACAATATCCGTGCCACCACCCGAAGCATTCTCAAAAAACAGCAGCGCCGCAGCCAGCGCCGGCAAAATGATCGCAAAGCAAAGCTCCAGCATAATATTCCCCGTCAGCGCCCTGTCCATAGGAAAAATCTTCTCAAACACATTCAGAAGCAAAGAAGAAACAACCGTAACATAAGCCGTCTTTACTCCAAAATCCCGGCCAAGAACAATAAACCCGATCACCAGCAAAATCAGATTGATCACCAGGTTGATCTGCGCAGACGTCATCGGAATAAAATGCGAAAACACAACCGCCATACCCGAAACACCACCAAAGGAAAAATTATTCGGAAACTTAAATACATAAATCCCCACATCCATCAGAACAACAGCAAATGTGATAATGATATACTCCATCACACGCTTTGGTATCAGATTTTTCATTAAAAAATATCCTCCTGATCTCCTCAAATAATTTTCACCGGTAACTACCGGTCAAAACCAGCAATCCCCGCATCCTCTTCGTTTATCATACCTTATATCACCAAAAATGCAAATAAAAAAGACAGAGAAAAATACATTTCCCTGTCCCTTATATCAACGATCACGATCAACCACAGCTTACAGCCCGAAAAACCTCTCCAGAAATTCCGCCACACCATCATGATCGTTATCTCCGGTCACCTCATTCGCTGCATCCTTTACATACTGTTTGGAATTGCCCATAGCAACACCGATACCTGCACCCTCCAGCATTTCCAGATCATTCTCATTATCTCCGAAAGCGATCACATGCATCCGGTCAATACCAAGCTTTGTGCGAAGCATGGCAAGACCCACACCCTTGTCCACGCCTGCTGCATTAAACTCCGCATTGCCGCTGATGGAAGTAGTCACTGCCACATCATCCAGATCCTTCCATTTCTCACGAAGCGCCCTGCTGGTCTCCATATCATCAAAATAAATATTGATCTTCTCTGCCTGATCCAGAATATCTTCCTGATGATAAAAATCCTTAACATATACATGTCTGCTGAGAAAATAATCTACAAAAGTTTTTTCCAGCAGATCTTTATTCGCTACAGATGCCACATAATCTCTGGCATCCGCATCAGAATAGGCGATTCCGTTTGCATAAGCCTCTGCGATCCAGCCTTTTGCACCACTGTTTTCCACATCCTTCAGGATTTTACTTACCATTCCTTTTGGCATGGTTTTTCGCCAGATCATCTCATTTTTATCGTAATCCCAGACAACACAGCCGTTTTCCACGATTCCCCATTTCACACCCCGGAGCACAGAAAACTCCTGAGGGATCAGCTCTCTGGTCCTTCCGGTTGCCGGCACCACATAATGTCCGTCATCGATCAGACGCTGCAGAACATTTCTGTTCCTTTCAGAAATCTTATTCTCACTGTTCAGAAGAGTTCCGTCCATATCCACTGCAATGATATATTTTTCCATAATTTCCTCCTGTTTGTCTTTTCCCCACAGGCAAAAAGCGTATCTGCACTGCACCCGGATATCCTTTGGCAGTACAGATACGCACAAATACTCATACCTGCTCTCTGTAAAGCGGAGACTTTTCTTCCACTTTACTACTACATATACAACAGCTCAGGAATTACCGGATCCTCATCATAAACGCCTCGTACGGTCTTAAGTCCGCTTTGATTCCTGTTCTGTCCTTATAGTTTGCAATCTTAATATCCTCTTTATCGGACACATATTTCGCAAGACCTTCTGTACTTACCGTATCCTCAGAAAGGTTTGCCACCACGATCCACTGCTCTTTGTCGGAAGTTCTTAAATATGCAAAGATCTTCTCGTCTTCTGGAAGAAGGAGCTGATAGTCACCTTCTGTGAGAAGCTCTTCCTCATGGCGAAGACAGATCAGATCCTTATAATAATAAAACACGGAATCATTTTTTTCCAGAGCTTTTTTTACATTGATCTCCTGGTAACGATCAGAAAGGCGGAACCATGGCTTACCGGTTGTAAATCCTGCATTTTCGCTGTCATCCCACTGCATAGGAACCCTGGCATTGTCACGACTCTTGTTCCATACTGCCTTGCGGAAATCATCCTCAGAAATGGTTTTGTTCTTAACGACAAGATCCTGATATGCATTACGAACCTCGATATCCTCGTACTCCTCCAGCGGGAACTGCACGTTTGTCATACCGATTTCCTCTCCCTGATATACATAAGGAGTTCCCTGCATACCATGGAGAACGGTAGCATAAGCCTTTGCACATTCCTCGCGGTAAGTAGTGTCATTTCCCCATCTGGAGATCACACGTGGCTGGTCATGATTTTCAAAATACAGAGCATTCCAGCCCTTGTTATAAAGCTTGTTCTGCCACTCACTCATAACACGTTTCAGATCACGGAGATCAAAAGGCTTTAATTCCCACTTTCGGTTTACAGAGCCCGGAATACGGTCGATGTTCATATGCTCAAATGTGAAGATCATATTCAGCTCCTCACGCTCCGGATCTGTAAACAGTCTTGCAACCTCCGGTGTGGAGCCCGGCGCCTCACCTACCGTCATACAGTCATATTTTGAAAGCACCTCCCGGTTCATCTCATGGATAAACTCATGAAGTCTTGGTCCGTTGCTGTGATATTTTCCTGTATAATACTTGCGGCCATCCGTTTTCGGGTAATCCGGGAAGGACTGATCCTTGGAAATAGATGCGATCACATCCATGCGCCATCCGTCAGCACCTTTGTCCATCCAGAATTTCATCAGATCATAGATTTCCTTACGGACGGTTTCATTTTCCCAATTGAGATCCGGCTGTTTTCTGCTGTAAAAATGAAGGTAATACTGGCCACGCTCTTCGTCATATTCCCAGGCACTTCCGCAGAAGCTGGAACCCCAGTTGTTCGGCTCACTGCCGTCTGCTTTCGGATCCTTCCAGATATAATAATCACTGTATTTGCTGTCTTTTGACTTCCGGCTTTCCACAAACCATGCATGCTCATCGGAAGTATGGTTGACAACAAGATCCAGAACGATCTTGATACCATGCTCATGAGCTTTTTGGATCAGCTCATCCATGTCCTCGTTACTTCCGAAACCTGCGTAGATCTTCCGGTAATCACTGATATCGTAACCGTTGTCGTCCTGTGGGGAGTCAAAAACAGGACTAAGCCAGATCACATCGATTCCAAGGTTCTGAAGGTAGGGGAGCTTTTCAATAATACCCCTGAGATCGCCGAAGCCATCTCCGTTGGAGTCCTTAAAGCTTCTTGGATAAATCTGATATACAACGGAATTCTTCCACCAATCTTTCATTTCTTATGTCTCCTTTATTTTGCATTGAGCAGATATTTATAATCCGTATTTGCCGCTTATTTATATCCCGCCAGATACTCTTCAACTGCCCTTTTTGCGGTCAGTTATTTCAATATAACTTTTTTCCAGGTTTTTTATAGGCGGACCACCTGGGGTCCGCCTTTTCATAGTTCTGATCTTTATCCTTAAGGTTTATGCAATTCCAAGAAGAGAGAGAAGGATGCTCAGGATGATAACACCGATGATCAGAACTGTGATGCTGATATTTTTCTTTTTCAGCAGATAGTAACACAGAAGAGTCAGTCCAAGGGGAACAATGCCGATAAAGATCTGGTCCAACATGTTCTGTAGATTCAGAACAGATTCACCCTTCATGGTGAGTTCATAAGTGGAGTTAAAGGTTACCATGCTGGCAGTCATACCGCCGACCATGATCAGACCTACAATGCTGGCAGCCTTTGTCAGGATGTTCATAAGACCGCTTGCATAAACCTTCTGAATGTATTCGGAACCAAGCTTGTAGCCCAGGAAGGTTCCGTAATATTTCACAAGAATAGACGGAATGTTGAAAAGAAGCAGGAACACGATCGGTGCCAGAACGTTTCCGGATGCACCAAGTCCTACTGCGATTCCGGCTGCGATTACACGGAGAACGCCCCAGAAAATGGAATCACCGATACCGGCCAGAGGTCCCATCAGGGAAGATTTCACCGCATTGATGGAGCTTGCATCAAAATCCTTCTGCTCGCTGTTTTTCTTCTCCATGGATGCCACAAGACCCATGATGAATGTAGATAAGGTGATGGTTGTATTGAAGTAAGACATACTTCTTGTGAGGGCAGCTTTTTTGCCTTCCTCATCGTTTTTGTAAAATTTATTGATAAAAGGCATCAGGGAATAGCAGAAGCCGGAAGCTCCCTGTTTTGCCGGGCTTACTGCCGCATACAGAGTAAAGGAACGCCAGAACGCTTTTCTCAGCATTTTTCTTTCATCTGCAGGAATGGATTTCGTTAAATTACTCATGAGAAAAATTCCTCCTCTTCTTCGTCAAGATATTCGTCAGCGCTACCGGCCGGTGAAACTGCTACTCTCTGTGCTGCAAGCTGATTCAGCTTGTAATCGTTCATACCAATGGAAATGGCAATGATCACACCGATCACGGCAAGGGCGATCAGCGGAAGGTTTAAGTATGCTGCAAGGACAAAGCCCAGGAAATAAAACATACAGATCTTGTTATCCCAGAGCATCTTCATCAACATTGCCATACCTACTGCCGGAAGAAGTCCACCGCAGACGGTCAGGCCGTTCATAACAACATCCGGGATCGCATCCAGAAGTGCGCTGACTGCGTCAGATCCGAACAGGATTCCGAAGAATGCGAACAGGGAATACAAAAACCAGTTTACAGCCCAGAGTCCGTAATGAAGGGCGATAATCTGTTTCTCCTTGCCCTCTGCTGCCAGACGGTCGAAAGTTTTTGCAAACATACCTACAATAAAGATGTAGAGAACGGTCTTGATCTGAAGACCAAGGATACCAATTGGAAGTGCCAGTGTCAGGGCTACCTCAGAACCTTTGCCCAGCATGATGGCAAAAGCAGTTCCTACGGCTGTGGCGATTCCGGGTTCTGCCGCGGAAGCACCTCCGATGTTTACAACTCCCATAAATACGGCTTCCAGTGAAGCTCCGATGATCACTCCTGTATGAAGATCTCCAAGAAACAGACCTACCAGCGGTCCGATGACGATCGGACGGTTCAGCATGGTAAATCCGATCAGCTCTGCACCGCCGACACAAATAAATACGGCAAGTGCTACAAGAAATGCGTTTAACATTTTTTCTTTCCTCCCTTTTTTGTTACGTTTTACTTATTCAGTGGATACTCACATTCCACGATCTGCATTCAGATAATTATTACGTTCATTCTTTTTGATATGCGTCAGTTTAATTTATCCAGCACATCCTTCACAAGCTTCTGCTCATCATTCGGTACCTGCTGCATACAGGTCTTCGGTTCAAGGGCAACCAGGTCTTTCAGTGCCTGCTGCTCTGCTTTTGTCAGCATGATGGTCGGTGTCAGGACAAGTTTCTCGGAAACATCGATTCCGTCGAAACGTCCGGTATTTCCTACATTGAGAAATCCGATTTCGCCAACGCTCTGTCTTATTTTCAGGGCATCTTTTACGGTTCTTGTAAGAACCAGAATACGCATCCTGGATGCCTTCGGATTGTTTAAGATACGAATGGCTTCATCCACCGGTTTGATCAGCGATTTGATTCCGCCCGGTACGGCCATTTTCAATGCCATCTTCTGGGTGTTATCGTTAGCTGCCTCGTCGTTAGCTACCACGATTCCCTGTACAGCCAGCTGTTTGGTCCAGGTCATGGCAACCTGTCCGTGGATCAGACGGTCATCTACACGAAGTGCGGTGATCTTTGCTGTGGAATTGTCATAGGACTGGGGAGCCAGAGCTTTTTTCGGTGCGGATTTTTTTGCATACGATGCAGCACCTTCTGAAATCTGCGCAGTATTTTCGATACCCTGTGCATTATCTTCTTCAGCATTTTTTTCAGATGTGGATTTCTTTCCACCGCCAAGGTCTACCATCTGAAGCTCTTCTCTGGCATCATCGATAAACTCCTGGATCTCCTCCTCTGTCACATCGTCATCCGCCATCATGACCTGCATCAGGACCGGAAGGTTGGTTCCTGTGATCAGCGTAACATTTTCTTTCTGGCTGTATCTCAGAAGCTTCTGATTTACGCTTCCTCCCATCAGATCTGTGAAAACGAAAATCCTGTCGTTTTCATGCTGTGCGAAATATTCTTCAAACTTTTTCTCCACATTGTCTTCCGGTGTCACATAAGCGTCGATGGTTGTGATCTCATCCATTTTTCCAACGATCAGCTCTGCTGTATAACGAATGCCGGAGGCCATTTTTCCATGTGTGGCGATCAGAATCTGTTTCATCTGGTATTCACTCCTTCTGTACTCTTTCCCTTTGGTTATGTACCTAACCTTTATGTTCACACTATAGCATCAAAATTAGGCTGTGTAAATAGGTTATGTACATAACCTATCATTGTAACAAGTTCAAAATCATGGTTTTGTGCAGGTTTCACATAGAACAGCAAATGCTTATTATCCACATCTTCAGCACAAACCCACACATGATAACTCTTTTACGATTTCAGGTAAATTTACAAAAAGCCGAAAATACTCTGACTGTCAGACACTGACAGTTCCCGTATATTTCGGCTTTTGATATCTTTATATCTCAGATTCTCTGTACTCTTTCTCTGTACTCTTACTATATTGAAAGTCCCGATTTTCTGTTTTTCACAGTTCTGCAGTGACTTCTCGTATCTACCCCCCCTGATCAGATCAGGTACATTCTCTGCAGACTTACTTTTCCTCATGCTGCGGCTGTACAGATCTCCTGGGGATCAGCGTGACCGGAAGCATGATCTCATTTTCACGCTCTTTTTCCACTCCATTGATCCGTTCCATCAGAATTTCCACTGCAAGAGACGCCTTCTGCTCCACATTCTGGCTGATAGTAGTCAGACGAGGCACGGAAAATTCCGCATAGCTGATGTTATCGTATCCTGCAATTCCAATCTCCTCCGGAATCTTTACTCCACGACTGCTGAAAAAGCTGATAGCCTCCAATGCATAGAGGTCCGACAGGAAAAACAGTGCGGCCTTTGGTTTTTTCCGCTGGAGCAGCCACGCATAGCTTTCTTTTCGTTTGGCGTAGTTCATTCCAAGAGCAGTAAACTGCACCTTCTGCTTTTTCTTTGCAAAATCCTTCGCCGCCCGCTGAGCGCCCATGTAACGAAGATGGTCCACACCATTATCACGGCCTGCACAAACCTGGATATGCTCATAGCCGCATTCCAGAAGATATTTTGTCATAAGATAGCCGCCGCTTTCGTCGTCCAGTCCGATATTCAGGACATGTTTTTCCTGGCCTGCATCAAGCTCACCGTATGCATCAATGGAAACGATCGGTTTGTTGATCAGCTGATAGATCTTTTCACAGTTGCTTTTGCTGAAGGAGATGGCAATAACGCCATCTACATCCCAGCCCATGACCATCTGGAATATCTTATCTGTATCCTTTGCGAAATACAGCATCAGATAATATCCCAGCTCCTGCACGTATTTCTCGATAAAACCGATGATCTTTCCATAAAAAGGATCTCCGATGATAGAATCCCTGAAGTCTTTATGATAATTGATCACAACTGCGATCAGCTGGGATTTTTCTTTATTCAGAACTCTCAGTCCCATTTTCTGGACATATCCCATTTCCCGGATAAGATTCTCGATCTTCTGAATATTGGCAGGAGATACTTTTTTTGTTTTTCCATGTATGACATTGGAAACAGTTGTTGTACTCACGCCTGCTCTTTGTGCGATTTCCTTAATCGTTGCCATTATCTTTCCTCCAGAGATATTTCTGTGCGGAAGCCACTGCATTGGCTCCATCTGAAACAGCAGTTACTATCTGGCGAAGTGCCTTGGTACGAATATCCCCCGCTGCAAAAACCCCAGGTGCGCTGGTAACCCCCTCTTCTCCTGCACAGATATATCCATTTTCATCCAGCTTGAGCTGATCCTTTACAAGTGTCGTATTAGGAACGATCCCCACAGCAATGAAAACACCATCTGCGGTCAGCTCCCTCTCTTCATTTGTTTTTATATTACGGATCTTAAGACCGGTCACTTCGTCCTGTCCCAGGATCTCAAGGGGAACACTGTCCCACACCATTTCTATATTCTCACAGGCAAAAATTTTCTCCTGAAGTGTCTGATCTGCTCGAAGCGCATCACGGCGATGAACAAGATATACCCTTTCACAGAGGCCGGAAAGAAAAACTGCATCCTCTGCTGCCACGTTTCCTCCCCCCACTACCACTGCGGTCCGATCCTTATAAAAAGCTCCGTCACAGGTAGCGCAGTAGGAAACACCAAGGCCGCTCAGATCATCCTCTCCCGGGATATCAAGTTTCCGGTGCTCTGCCCCAAATGCAAGGATCAGAGATTTCGCCTGATATTCATGCTTTTTTGTACGGATCGTCTTGATCTCTCCGGAAATATTTTCCAGGGAAAGAATCTTCTCTCGCTGCGGTTCCAAGCCCAGCTTCCGGGCATGTGCCCCAAAGGCTTCTCCGAGATCCATGCCCGATATCCCCGGCATTCCCGGATAATTATCCACCGCATAGGTAGCTGTGACCTGGCCGCCCGGTGCAAAGTTTTTATCGATCCATATGGTATTTAACCTGGCCCTGGACGCATAGATCGCTGCCGTGATCCCTGCCGGACCTCCGCCTAAAATTGCAAGATCATAAATATCACTCATGTTATTTCTCCATTTTTGTATATTTCCGCTCACATAATATCATAGATTCCGTAATTTTCCAATATGATAGAACAAAGCGCCACTCTGAAAGGACGTTACTGTTTGCTTCGAGACCATCAGCACTCTACACATGGTATATGTCTGTAAACAGTAATGAAAGATTGTCTTATGTCTCTTAAAATCAGGAAAAATAAATCTTCTATTTTCATCACTCTGCTTCTTATCCTGGCACTTCTCACCGGCCTTACTGCCGGTTATTTTTCCACTCACGGGATCACAGAAAACGGAAAATTCGAAGCCTTTTCCGGAAAAGTTTTTCAAAATGAAGTTTCCGGCAGCACCCTTACCCTCCATTATACCCTGGCACATCCGGAAAAACAGGGTATCCGGCGAAAAAAAGCTTCTCTTGGCACTGTCCCCACAGATATGAAAAATACATACCAGATCTGCAGCCAGTACGAAAAAAAGCTGAAATCCTTCCGCTACAGCCGCCTTTCCACGGAAAATCAGCTGACGCTGGACTCCATGCTCCTCTATTACCACACGGAAAAATCACTGGGCGACAATTATCTGCTTCAGGAGCCTCTTGGCCCAAGTCTTGGTATTCAGGCTCAGCTTCCGGTTCTTCTGGCGGAATATGCCTTTTATGAAGATCGTGATATCACCGACTATCTCACTCTTCTCACCACCATCCGCCCATACTTTCGGAGCATCCTGGAATTTGAGAAAAAGAAATCCGAAGCTGGCTTCTTTATGAGCGATACTACCCTGGACCGGATCCTTGCACAATGCAGTGCTTTTATCCAGAATCCCGACAACAATTATATGCTGGAAATTTTCCAGAAAAAGCTATCCGAATATGGAAAACTTCCTTCCTCAGAGCAGAACGCTCTGGTCCTGACCCACCAAAATCTTATGAAAACAGAAGTCATCCCAGCCTATCAGGAACTTATGACCGGTCTGGAAGCTTTGCGTGGCACAGGAAAAAACACTCGTGGCCTGACTTATTTCAAGGGAGGAAAAGCCTACTATCTCTATCTTCTTCAGAGTCAGACCGGCTCTTACGTTCCTGTAAAGCAAATGGAAAAACGACTCTCCGGACAGCTTTCCGACGAGATCGGCATCGCAGGAACCATACTTCGACAAAACCCGGAGCTTCTGACTACTCTCAGCCGGGGAATCACTTTCAGAGAAATAAAGCCTGCCCAGATGCTGAATGCCTTGCAGCAGAAGATCCAAACAGACTTCCCACCTCTCACAGATGTCACCTTTGAGCTCCGCACAGTCCACGATTCCATGAAAGAATATCTAAGCCCCGCCTTTTATCTCACCCCACCTATGGATACCGGAACCCCCAATGTGATCTACATAAATCCGGCTGCCAGCTACCAGGGCCTGGAGCTTTTTACCACACTGGCACATGAAGGATTCCCGGGGCATCTTTACCAGACTGTCACCTTCCAACGCCAAAAATCCTCCAACATCCGAAATCTTCTCTGCACCTCCGGCTTTGCAGAAGGATGGGCCACCTACATCGAACCCTATGCCTACCAGTACGCCGCCGATTATATTCAGGATCCTTCTGCCACAGAGCTTGCCAGGATCTCCTGGCTGAACCGAAGCATCAATTTATGCATGTACTCCCTTCTGGACATTGAGATCCATTACAACGGCTGGACTCAGGCCGAAGTCGCCAGCTTTCTAAAAGCCTTTGGTATCGAAGACAGCGCCGTTGTCTCCGAGATCTACCAGTATATCCTGGAAACCCCGGGAAATTATCTGAAATACTACTGGGGCTACTTAAGCCTTCTGGACTTACGCACTTCCGAACAGAACCGCCTTGGCCAGGACTTTGATCTGAAAGCTTTCCACAGCCAGATACTGAAGATTGGTGGTGTACAGTTCCCGGTGCTGGAGAAGTATATTGATGCGGAATTTTGAAACTGTTTTTTCACTCCAACCCAGCAAAAAACAGTTCATAAAAATCATCCTCACCCTCAAGCATCGGAGAATTCTCTCCGCCGCCATTGGTACTCCTCTTCATCGCTGCATAAAATTCCTCACCAGCTGCGATCAGATCCATCTCATAAACCGGAACCCCAAGCTCCCGGCACTTCTTACAGAAAACAGCCAGCGGCTCTTTCTCCCTGCGGGTAGCAAGCAACATCTCCCGAAGCGCCGGGTCCCTGCGGGCCTTTTCCTTCAGATTATCAAGCATCTCCACAACTTCCATCAGACTCAATCCCCCTTCACACAGCTTCTGAACAGCACATCCAGTTCCGGAATCTCCCTTTTCAGAGAAACCAGCTCCCCATCCCTGGTAAAACAATGCTTCGAGGAAGCCTCTGTACAAACCTCACTTCTGGTCACATTAAAAAACTCATAAGCCAGTTCCAGAACCACACCACTGTACTTCTTCACCGAAACCGAAATCTCCACCACATCATCAAAAAGCACCGGCTTCTTATAAGAAACCGAAACCCCCGCAACAGGAGAAACAATCCCCCGCTTCTCCACCTCACCATAACCAAAGCCCAACTCCTTCATGAAATCGATCCGGGCCTCTTCCATCCATTTCACATAATTGGAATGATGGATGATCCCCATCTGATCCGTCTCATGATACTGTGCCTTACGCCTGTAAACACCCATGTCTATATCCTCTCTTCTGTAAAAATCTGACATTTGTCACCAGTAACAAAATATCCTCTTTATTTCTCACAAACCATACTCTTTATACAACTCCCTGCAAGCCTCCGCACTGTCTATGATTTTCCCAATCTCATCCATTCGACCATCTGCGATCAATTCCCCATCCTCCAGCTGATGCTCATTCCGAAGATGCACAATCTTTACATTCTCCGGATACGAAGTATGAAACACCTCATTGATAAGCGGGACGATCAGATAAGTCATCTTCTCCATCATCGTCCGAAAAACATCATCAAATATAGTATTATTGGTCATTAACACTCCTACTGGTATATACAAATTATACCACACAAACAAAACATGAAAACACCATAAACCAGCATTTCACAAAATACACAGTAACAAAAAATGGAAAACGCTTCAGAATCTAAAGCTCCAGAAATGTCCATACAGACAAAAAGATCTTATAAGATAAACCAACCATACCACACACTATAATAAAAAGCACTGAAATTTCATCCAAAAATTCCGACACACTCAAACCAACAACACAACACCTCCACACCACCAGGCCGACAGCAAAGCACCTCCACACTACCAGGCCGACAGCAAAGCGCCTCGGCCATCCCCTCCGTCAGACCACAAGGAAACTCAGCCTTTCGCCCCAAGCATCCAGCGCAGCGCTGATGCCCCATCCCCTACCGGGAAACCACTCAACCTACCACTCCAAACAAACCTACCACCCAGCCACCCTAGCCCTACCGCACTGAACCTCACAGCCCGAGCCGGGGATGCTGTCTGGTCTGCCTCTGCAGGAGGGGAGCTGATTCTTGGCTGGCGGAAATCTGCGTTGTTTTTCAAAAGTCCGCTGTCTGAGCGGCTGCAAGACGCGAGTTCGGACTTTTGGAAAACGCTTTTAGCAGATTCCCGGCAGCCTAGAAGCCAGCCCCCGACGAAGCCGCAGACCAGACAGCATCCCCGGCTCGGGCGTACGTTCACCCCCACCACCCTCTTCCCACCAAAATAAAAATCTGCTATAATACAACCACACAACAAAAATCAAAAATAACAAAGCGAACAATCACCAATCAATCGCATTCAAAATCCAAAGAAAGACAAGGTAAAACATAAATGAAATTTCCACCCAACATCAAAATCCCCGGCTCCCTCAAAGGAGTCTTCAAAAAAAGCTCCACCCCGGAGCCCCTCAGAGAAACCCGGCGCAACCCCAAGGACAACATCCCCCTGAACTTCCGCGAACGCAGCAATGCCCGTGTAAGTCTTATGGCATCCGTCATCGTCCTTGCGATCCTGGTCCTCTTCTTCAATCAACTGGACTACCGCCTCATCCGCAAACCAGCCATAGACGCCCAGAAAAAAGCCGCGGCAGTCAAAGCCAAGGCTGATCAGGAAGCAGCCGACACCACTGCCGAAACTACCACTGCCTCCGTCATCGCAGTAGGCGACAACCTCTATCACCAGAGTCTCATCGACGCAGGCGCATCCTCTGACGGAAACTGGAACTACGACAAGATCTACACCCACATCCAGGACGCCATCAAGGACGCAGACATCAAAATGATCGATCAGGAAACCGTCTTCACAACCGACCATGACAGCGTAAGCTCCTACCCATCCTTTGCAACACCCACAGAAGTAGGAGATGCCATTATAAAAGCAGGATTCAACGTAGTAGAATCCGCCAACAACCACATCGATGACTTCGGAGAAGGCTTCCTCACAGACACACTGAACTTCTGGAAAACCAAATATCCGGATGTCACACTTCTGGGGATCCATGACTCCCAGGAAGATGCCGACACCGTCAAGATCCGTGAAGTAAACGGTATCAAGATCGCATTTCTGGATTACACCTACGGCACAAACGTAGGCGGCATTGAAGGAAAAGACTACATGATCGACATGATCCGCAAAGACAAGATCACAGCCATGATCCAGAAAGCAAAACAGCAGGCCGACTGCATCATCTTTGTAGCACACTGGGGTACCGAAGACGAAACCATGCCAAACGAATACGAAAAACAGTGGGCAGCCTACCTTATGGAGCAGGGCGTAAATGTCATCATCGGCGGACATCCACATGTACTCCAGCCATATGGCCGCCTTACTGATGACAAAGGCAATGAAACTGTAGTCTTCTACTCTCTGGGAAATTTCGTATCCACCCAGCAGAAGCTGGAAGAACTTCTCGGCGGAATGGCAAAATTCACCATTCAGAAAACCGTACAGGACGGCAAGACCTCAATTGAGATCCTGACCCCTACAGTGGAACCTCTGGTCATGCATTACAACAGCGATGCCGGTGAATTCGGACCATATATGCTTTCCGATTACACAGAAGAACTTGCATCTCAGAACGGTGTACAGTCATACATTGGCTCCGGTGTATTCACTCTTGGCAACCTGAAAAAGAAGTTCAACGAGATCATGTCCATGAATGTCACTCCATCCACAGGAACCAACCTCCTGGATGTGACCATTGACACAGACCTGAACATGATCGATGCATCCGGAAATGTCGTAGAAGATACCGACTCCATCACAGCAGAAAAATATTACGCAGATAAAGGCATTGACATCACTTCCGAAGACTTTAACTCTGCTGATAATAACTCAGGCAGCACAGACGACTCCTCGGATGACGGTTCCTACGACGACAGTTACTCTGACGACGGTTCCTACGATGACGGTTCCTACGACGATGGTTCCTACGACGACGGTTCCTACGATGATGGTTCCTACGATGATGGTTCCTACGATGATGGTTCCTACGATGATGGTTCCTACGATGATGGTTCCTACGATGATGG
>NZ_JBDGAB010000056.1:0-612 GCF_040910705.1 Blautia sp. RTP21359st1_E11_RTP21359_211015 | reverse complement strand
GTTCCTACGATGATAGCGAAGAATAGCAATAACTTTTCGTAACCAGTTTATACCCAGATCCATAAAATACCGGAGATCCGGCACCTCTGAAGCCAACACTTCAAAGGTACACAGATCTCCGGTATTTTTATTTTATCTTTTATATTTTCTTTCAAAGATTTCGCTATACAGAATATCAGTATGTAAATATACCAACTCCATAAGCTTCCAACGGATATGCAAAAGAAAATTCCCGGTTGTCACAATTTTTCTTTTCGGCTTTAAATACCTTGCCCTTCGGAAGAAGCCCCTGCTCATCCATGATCAGCTTGTACTGTTTTTTCTTCGGAACGCCTACACGGTAATCCGGACGTGCTACCGGTGTAAAGTTGCATACTATCAGGATATTATTACGTCTTGTAGGAGATTTTCTCACAAAGCTGAAGATACTTCTGTCGCCATCGTTGGCATTGATCCACTCAAATGCAGATGGATCATTATCTGCACCGTAAAGTGCCGGATATTTGCGGTAGATATGCAGAAGATCACTGACATACTGCTGCAGCTTCTGATGATTTTCTTCGCCAAGAAGATACCAGTCAAGCTCTCTGGCCTCACTCCACTCACGCAGCT
>NZ_JBDGAB010000055.1:0-25170 GCF_040910705.1 Blautia sp. RTP21359st1_E11_RTP21359_211015 | reverse complement strand
CGGCCATGCAGAATCAAAGAATTATCCGATTGCGACTTTTAAGAATGGGCAGTATAAAAAAGCAATCACATATATCCTGAAAGAAACAAAAACACTGGATGGCTATCAGCTTGATGAAACCGAGCATAAGATTCAGTTTGAATATGTCAATGACCGTACTCCTGTGATTGAATATACTCTAGATCTGACAAATAAGAAAGCTCCGGAAAAAGACACTCCGGAAACATCAGAAAACCAGGGAGTCAGCACTCCTGTTTCCCATGGTTCTGATGCGACTTCTGTATCCAATTCACCAAAAACAGGAGATAATACAAATATTGCTATTTTTGTGCTGGCGCTTGCAGTATCAGCAGGATGTCTGGGAACTGTAGTGACAGTTAAGAGAAAACGCAAATGATAATATAAATAGTGTTCTGGGGCTGTGGTTACTGCACAGCCCCATTTTGAAAAGGAGAAGAAATTGAAATTAGGAGCAAGAATAAGAAAAATCCGTATGTTTCGCAACATAACTCAAAAGGAATTGGGACGCAGGTTAGGATATGGGGAAAGTAGTGCGGATGTGAGAATCGCCCAATATGAAAGTGGACAGCGTACACCGAAGCAGGAAACGCTTATCCGGATAGCAGAAATATTGGAAGTTGATGTCCGGAATTTTTTAAGTCCTGGAATTGCGACAATGGACGAATTAATGGAAACTTTATTCTGGATGGATGAAGAAAATAGAGGGCTTTTTCATCTGTTCCTGCTAAATGATTCAGAAAGTGAAACAGTTGGAATCACAATAAGGGATAAAAAAACAATGTCTTATCTGCAGGAATGGATGGGGAAAAAGCAGAAACTGGGCGATGGAAGAATCACAGAAGAGGAATATCTGGAATGGAAACTGCATTGGCCAGAGGATAAGAGAAAAACAGAATATAAAACCGTATGAAGTAAAAAGGAATTGCTTTGCGGAGAGTTACCTGTTAGAATATTACTGGAGTAACCGTGTACAGGGTTGGTAAAAACCTCCTGGATTTTCAGATCCCGTTAAGGGATACAGAAGAAGGGAGGTGGAGCGAATGGATACATACGAAGTCTTGAGCTTATTGTTCTTAGGCGGTACGTTTCTGATTGCTTTGCTTGCCTATTTGGATAATAGGGACAACAAGCGAAAAAAATAGCCTACCCTGTCTGCCAACAGGATAGGCAGCTCTCTTTGAGAGCAAAATAAATTAAAACCTAATCCAGGAGCATCCACCTTGTGGGCGGTTACTCTTTTCAATTAGAATATAGCATTTTCTCTCCGAAAAGTAAAGTACATTTTATGCAGCCAATTCTAAAAAGAGTAGGCTGTTTTTTATTGACAGGAGGGAAGTTAAATGTCTAAACTACAGGACATCCGAAACTTGATACAGGAACATGCCGTATCAGTGAGCAGTTCGCCAGGGGATTGGATGGATTATATGGACACAGCATCAAGGTTATATCGGTATTCTTTTTCAGACCAGCTTCTGATCCATGCACAGCGTCCAGACGCAACAGCCTGTGCATCACTGGAACTATGGAATGAAAAGATGTTACGCTGGGTAAATCGTGGTGCAAGAGGAATTGCCCTGTTTGATGAAACCTGGCAGAACACCAAACTTCGTTATGTGTTTGATATTTCGGACACCCACATGGTAGCCGGAGGCAGAAGCCCGTATCTGTGGCAGATGCAGGAACACCAGAGAGAAGAGATCCTTACGCATCTGGAAGAGGTCTATGGTCTGGAAGAAAAGGATACGGCAACCTTGCAGGACGCATTGATGGCGGTCGCAAGGGAGATGGTCAGTGACAATCTGGAAGAATATCTGGATGGATTGGAATATGCAGTAGAAAATACTTATCTGGAAGATTTGGATGAGGTGACGATCCGCAGTGATTTCCGTCAGCTGGTAACAGACAGTGTTTACTATATGCTTTCCAGACGATGTGGGCTTGAGCCAATGGAACTTCTGGAAGAAGAGGATTTCATGCACATCACAGATTACAACCATCTGTCTGCCCTTACATTCCTTGGAAATGCAGTGAGTCAGCTCAGTGAGAGTATTCTGATCGATATTGGAAGAATTGTACATAAAATTTCTCTGGAAGAAGCGAGAAAAGAGGTTGAAATTTCAAAGGAAAGGAATTATAATAACTTTACCACGTTAATGCGTGAAACTAAAAACCGGGATGCAGAAACGAAAAAAGAAGAAAATATTGAAAATGAAGGAGGAACCGATTATGGAACTGACATATCATCGCAAGGGAGATTACCTGTTTCCGAATCTGACCGTCGAAGAGGAAGAAGTGACGATCGGGAAATACGGGATGCTGCGGAGGACATTTCTGAAGGAACACAAGAACAGCCTTTATCAGAGCCTGTTCCTGACCGGGAAGCTGAACAGCCATCTGGAACAGATCGAGAAAGCAGCACAGGAGAGAATGGACAGCCAGATGGAGAAATTACTGGAGAAGAATCCGGCACCGGACAAGGAAGCAGATCCGATGGCATGGACAGCACACATGAACGCACTGATGGCAACAGCGGAAGAGAGCATCTTGACGGAATTGGTATACAGTTAGTCGAAGATACAAGAGAAGATGGATTGAGTAAAGCAGAGGAAGAGATCGCCTCTGCTTTATCTTTGCCCGAATATCCAACCGCAAATGAACAAAGACGGCAGATCGAGGAAAGGGCAGCTGCCCTTTATGCCGGAGAAATCCCGATTCCAGAGGAAGTTGTTGATGAGATCTTACGGACAGGAGGAAACCGGAAAGCCAGCCAGCTCCGGATCATCTATAATTTCATGAGCGAACAGACACCGGAGGAATATACGGAGTTTGTAAAGCGTGAATACCGTAAAGGTGGAAAAGGCTTTCAGATTGATGGAAATGAATATTCAGTCTGGTTTGATGAAACTGGGATGCAGATCGCAGTGGGGCATACGGTTACAGACCATATCTTAGATAAGGCATTTTTATCATGGGAGGATGTCAGCGGACGTATCCATCAGCTTTTAGACCAGGGTGAATATGCACCACAGTCTGTATTGGATGCGGCAAGAAGTAATGAAGTAAAAGAACACGCCCAGGCTCTTGCCTATATGAAAGGGGATATGGCAGAAGGAGTAGCGGAGATTGTCTTTGACGAAGAGGACTTACCACATCTTCGCAGTATTTATCCAGAGATCACGGATTATTTAGAAGAAAAAATAGAAGATCCCCAGTGGCTTTCGGAACTGAATGAGAGACTGGATGCACTGGCAGAAGCCTATGAAATGGACAGCTCTCTTATGCGTTTCCATCACTATAATCCGATAAATATCTCAAAGCAGTTTCAGAAGTTTGCTGCGGAGGTCATCCCTTATCAGGCAAGAGATGGGTTTGCATGGAAAGAACATCAGATGTTCATTACCCAGGATGAGATAGATGCTTTTCTCGCAAGGGGTGGCCCTTATTCAAAAGATAGGCTCAAAACTTATTCTTTTTATTTGTTAAATGAAAATGAAAAATCCAGAACGGATTTTATTAAAGAAAAGTATGGAACCAATAAAAGGATTCATGCACTGCCTGATGTAGATGAGTTTTATGTAAATTATGATAGGAAAGGACTGCTTCTTGCAAGAGGTGATGATAATAGTCCATATACTTCAATTTCATTATCTTGGAAGAAAGTTGCCAATAGAATATCCTATCTGATAAAGAACGACCAGTTCCTGCAGGCAGAAGATTATGTCCATATGTCGGAGTATGAACGGGAACAGATGGCGAATAAGATACTTAGTTTTTATGCTCGTCTTCCGGAAGGAATAGACAGACCATTTACCAATGACTTTTTTGGGGATGTGTCGAGAGCAGAATTTATGGCAGTGTTGGAAGGAACAGAGCAGACAGAGGAACTGTTACAGAAGATGGATGCGGCATTGGCAGCTCTGCCATTGGATTTTGAAGCATATGGGACAAACTATCAGCAGAAAACAGAACTTCTTTCGGAACTTCATCAGTATGTAGAGGGGACTTACACAATATTCCCAACACCGGAAGCAGAACCATCCTTTGCGGGACCGTCTGGTCATCAGATGACCATGTTTGATTTCTTAGATACTAAGTCGGTAACAGAACCGACCGTAGTAGATATGTCAGATGTAGAGGAAATAGAAGAGGAAGAGGTTACTGCCAAAGAAGATATTCCGGAAAGTCAGGAACAGGAAAAAGCTGTGTTAGAACCACACAACTTCCGTATTCAGGATAATGACCTTGGGGCAGGCGGTCCGAAGGCAAAGTATAAGGCAAATATGGAAGCCATCCATTTGTTACAGACTTTAGAGAAAGAAGAACGTCTGGCAACACCCGAAGAACAGGAAATCTTATCCCGTTATGTTGGCTGGGGTGGTATCCCACAGGCATTTGAGGAAAATAACAGCAGCTGGGCGAATGAGTATCTGGAGTTAAAGAATACCTTATCACCAGAAGAATACAGTGCAGCAAGGGCATCGACCTTAAATGCTTTTTATACGTCCCCAACCGTGATCCGAAGTATGTATGAAGCACTGGAAAATATGGGACTGAAACAGGGAAATATTTTGGAACCGTCCTGTGGTGTCGGTAACTTTATGGGACTAATCCCTGAGAGTATGAGCAAAGCCAATATGTACGGTGTAGAACTTGACCCGGTTTCGGGCAGGATCGCAAAACAGCTTTACCAGAAAAACAAGATTGCCGTGCAGGGATTTGAGGAAACCAGTTATCCGGACAGCTTTTTTGACTGTGTGATAGGCAATGTTCCGTTTGGAGCGTATCAGGTCAGTGACCGCAGATATGACCGGCATCATTTTATGATCCATGATTATTTTATTGCAAAATCCCTTGATCTGGTCCGTCCGGGCGGCGTAGTTGCAGTGGTAACTTCCAGTGGAACGATGGATAAGCAGAACCCAGCAGTGAGACAGTATATCGCAAACCGGGCAGAACTGCTTGGAGCCATCCGATTACCGAATAATGCGTTCCAGAGAAATGCCAATACCAGCGTTGTTTCTGATATTTTGTTTTTCCAGAAAAGGGACAGGGCATCCATTGAGGAACCGGAATGGTTAAATCTAAAGGAAACACCGGAAGGCTATTCGGTCAATGCTTATTTTGCAGAGCATCCGGAAATGGTGCTTGGTGATTTTACTACAGAAAGTACCCAGTACGGAAAGCAGGAAGTGACTGTAAAACCAAAAGAAGGCATTACCTTAGAAGAACAATTAAAGGAAGCCGTCCAGAATATCCATGGCACGATCACGGAACTGGAACTTTCGGATACAGAGTTAGAAGAGGATGTTGTCTCTATCCCGGCAGACCCGGATGTAAAGAATTTCAGTTTTACCGTAGTGAATGAGGAAGTCTATTACCGGGAAAATTCTGTGATGAACCGCATGGAGCTTCCGGCAATGACAGCGGAACGTGTCAAAGGGATGGTGAAGATCCGTGATGTTACGAATGAACTGATCCGGTGTCAGATGGAAGAGGGAAGCGATGAGCAGATCACAAAGCTGCAGGAAAAACTCAATGAAGAATATGATATCTTTACAGCAAAATATGGTCTTATCAGCAGCAATGCCAATAAGAGGGCATTCAGTCAGGACAGCAGCTATTGTCTTTTGACTTCTCTGGAATTTCTGGATGATAAGGGAGAACTGAAACGGAAAGCGGATATTTTTACCAAAAGGACGATCCGCAGGGCAGAAACGGTAACTTCCGTGGATACTGCCAGTGAAGCACTTGCGGTTTGCATTGGTGAGAGGGCAGGCGTTGACCTTTCCTATATGGCACAGCTTTCAGGGAAAACAGAAGAGGAGCTTACAGAAGAACTGGCAGGGGTGATCTTTAAGAATCCGATCGGTGAAAAATGGGAGCCGTCGGACGAATATCTTTCTGGAAATGTGAGGGAGAAACTGCAGATCGCAAAACAGTTTGCAGAAGATCACCCGGAATATCAGGTGAACGTGCAGTATTTGGAGCAGGTACAGCCAAAAGATCTGGATGCATCAGAGATTGAGGCAAGACTTGGAGCAACCTGGATCTCTGAGGATTACATTACACGGTTTATGGCAGAGACATTCCATATACCAAGATATTATGTAGGGAGCAAGGTCAAAGTCCAGTATGCCGAAGTGACCGGACAATGGAATGTTATGGGAAAGAATGTGGACAGTTACGGAAATGCTCTTGTTACTTCCACATATGGAACGCAGAGAGCCAATGCCTACCGCCTTTTGGAAGATGCCTTAAACCTTAGAGATACCAAGATTTATGACACGGTACAGGATGCCGAGGGGGAACACCGGGAATTAAACCGGAAGGAAACGATGCTGGCACAGCAGAAGCAGGAGCTGATCAAGGAGGAATTTAAGGAGTGGATATTTAAAGACCTGCACCGACGGGAAGATCTCTGTAAGATCTATAATGAACGATTTAACAGCATCCGTCCACGGGAATATGATGGAAGCCATATTCAGTTTGTCGGCATGAACCCGGAGATCACCCTGATGCCGCACCAGAAAAATGCAGTGGCTCATGTGCTGTATGGAAATAATACGTTACTGGCTCATTGCGTAGGAGCAGGGAAGACGTTCCAGATGATCGCAGCCGGTATGGAATCAAAACGGCTGGGACTCTCACAGAAGAATCTTTATGTCGTTCCAAATCATCTGACCGAGCAGTGGGGCAGTGATTTCCTACGTCTCTATCCGGGAGCAAATATCCTGGTGGCAACGAAGAAGGACTTTGAGCCGGCAAACCGAAAACGTTTCTGTTCCCGTATTGCAACAGGGGATTATGATGCCGTGATCATTGGACATACGCAGTTTGAGAAAATCCCTCTTTCAAGGGAACGGCAGATTGCCATGCTGGAAGATCAGATCGCAGATATTACGTTCTCCATTGAAGAAGCGGCACATCAGGCAGGACAGAATTATACCATCAAGCAGTTGGAAAAAACAAAGAAGAGTCTGCAGGCGAGGATGAAGAAACTCAATGACCAGACCAGAAAGGATGATGTAGTAACCTTTGAGCAGTTAGGCGTAGACCGGCTGTTTGTGGATGAAAGCCATTCATTTAAAAATCTTTTCTTATATACAAAGATGAGAAATGTGGCGGGTATCTCACAGACGGATGCACAGAAAAGTTCGGATATGTTTATGAAATGCCGTTACATGGATGAACTGACAGGCGGCAGAGGTATCACCTTTGCTACAGGTACTCCTATATCGAACAGTATGACTGAGCTTTACACTATCATGCGTTATCTCCAGTATGACACACTCATGCGTATGGGTATGGGACACTTTGATTCCTGGGCGGCAACGTTCGGAGAGACAGTAACCGCAATCGAATTATCACCGGAGGGCTATACTTTAGTAGGACGATAAATAATGCGTTCCTAAATTGAAAATAGGTTATCAAAGTCGGTTTCAGAACTTCAAAAATTTTTTTGATTTTTTTGAAAAACAGTTCCGCTTTGTACCCCTATTTTCTCCTATTAGCAGAGGGAGTAATTCCTGTAATGCTAAATCAGATTACATAAAGAAAGGAGGATAAGAGAATGTCAAGGACTTCAAAGATTACAGCACTCTATGAGCGTTTATCAAGAGATGATGACCTCAATGGTGAGTCAAATTCAATAACCAACCAAAAGAAATACTTGGAAGATTATGCTCGCAGAAATGGGTTCACGAATATTCGCCATTTTACTGACGATGGTTTTTCGGGTGTGAATTTCAATCGCCCGAGTTTTCAGGAGTTGATTAAGGAAGTAGAAGCAGGAAATGTCGCAACGATTATTGTTAAGGATATGAGCCGATTAGGGCGAAACTATCTGCAAGTCGGTTTTTATACGGAAGTTCTGTTTCCGCAGAAAGATGTCCGTTTTCTTGCGATAAACAACAGTATTGACAGCAACAATGCTTCGGATAATGACTTTGCTCCGTTTTTGAATATAATGAACGAATGGTACGCAAAAGACACAAGCAATAAAATCAAGGCTGTGTTTGACGCCCGTATGAAAGACGGAAAGCGTTGTAGCGGTTCAATTCCCTATGGATATAACCGATTAGCAACCGACAAACAAACGCTTGTCGTTGACCCTGTGGCTTCTGCGGTGGTAAAGCGTATCTTTTTGCTTGCCAACGAGGGCAAAAGTCCGAGAGCAATCGCTGAATTGCTTACCGAAGAAAAGGTTTTAATTCCGGCTGCACACGCAAAGGAATATCACCCCGAACAGTATAACGGAACAAAGTTTTCAGACCCGTATCTTTGGGGAATGTCAACCATAAGAGCGATTTTAAGCAGACAGGAATATCTCGGTCATACTGTTTTGCGTAAATCGGTCAGCACCAATTTCAAACTGCACAAAAGAAAGAATACCGATGAAGATGAACAGTATGTATTTTATAATACGCACGAGCCTATCATCTCGCAGGAACTTTGGGACAGCGTTCAGAAGCGAAAGAAACGAGCGAACAGGACAGCGGCAAGAGGAACGCATAGCAACCGTTTAAGCGGTTATCTGTACTGTGCGGATTGTGGCAGAAGAATGACCCTGCAAACGCATTACAGTAAAAAAGACCGTTCGGTGCAGTATTCTTACCGTTGCGGCGGATATGCAAGCAAAGTAAACTCCTGCTCTGCCCATTCAATTAGTGCTGATAATGTTGAAGCCTTGATATTATCGGCTGTCAAACGATTATCAAGATTTGTTCTGAATGACGAAGAAGCCTTTGCAAAGGAACTTCAAGCACTTTGGAATGAAAAGCAGACAGAAAAGCCAAAGCACAATAAATCGGAATTGCACCGTTTTCAGAAGCGATACGATGAATTGTCTAAACTTATTCGTGGCTTGTATGAAAATCTTGTTTCGGGATTACTGCCCGAAAGACAGTATAAGCAACTGATGAAGCAGTACGATGACGAACAGGCTGAGCTGGAAACGAAGATTGAGGAAATGGAAAAGGAACTTACCGAAGAAAAAGTAAATGCTGTTGATATTAAGCATTTCATTTCTTTAATTCGCAAGTGCAAAGAGCCGACAGAAATTTCCGATTTGATGTTTGCTGAACTCATTGACAAGATTGTGGTTTATGAAGCAGAGGGTGTGGGAAAAGCAAGGACACAAAAGGTTGATATTTACTTCAACTATGTCGGGCAGGTCGATATTGCCTATACAGAAGAAGAACTTGCTGAAATAAAGGCACAGGAAGAACAGATTGAGATGGAACGCTTGGCAAAACAGCGTGAGCGTGAAAAAGCCTACCGAGAGAAGCGAAAGGCGAAAAAACTCGCTGAAAACGGTGGAGAAATCGTCAAGACAAAGATATGTCCTCACTGTCAAAAAGAGTTTGTGCCTACAAGTAACCGACAGATATTCTGTTCAAAAGATTGTTGCTATCAGGCAAGGCAGGACAAGACAAAAGCCGACAGAGAAGCTGAAAAAGGAAATCATTATTATCGTCAGCGTGTCTGTGCTGTGTGTGGCAGTACCTACTGGCCTACACACAGTCAGCAGAAATTCTGTTCCGAAGAATGTCAAAAGATAAACCATAACGAGAAGTCTTTGGAATTTTATCACAAGAAGCAGAAGGAGAAATCAGAATGCAAAGATTTATTACAGACGAAAGAACTGGTATCCAGTACGAACTCATCGGAGATTATTACTATCCCTGCTTGACGATAGAAAACGAAGAACCGCCTACGCTCACAAAATACGGAAGAATGAGGGAAAGATATTTGAGGGAGCATAGGAAAGTCTTATATTGCAATCTGCTTACAAGCGGAAAGTTATATGAACACCTTGCTGAAATTGATACTTCGGCGTGTAATATGGCGAAGTATCTGATAAAGGAAATGGCAAGAAAACAAGGTGTAACGGAACAACTGAAAGCAGAGGATATGATGAAATGGGTCGGATTGATGAATAATATCGGAGCCTGTGTAGACGAGATTGTATTGAACGATATTGTGTATTCCTAATAGCATACCAACCGAAAAGGAACTGCTGTCTTAACGGATGGCAGTTTTCTTTTTCGGCAAGTATTCAAGAAGTTATTAAGTCGTGAGTGTAATGGAAGTGGTAGAAAAGTATAACGCAAACAGGTATAAACCCCGTATCTGATATGCCATTCCCTTATATATGGTTGTAACTTTTGTATGAACGCTATTGACAAGAAAACTTGGTATGAGTATAATTAAGGTGTGCAAAGAAAACTTGGAACGGAGGTATTCTTATGAAAAAGGAAGAAATCTTAAACGCAAGTAGAAAAGAACATCAAAATAAAGACTTGGCTGAAATGGAAATGATATATCGAGCAGGAAGTCACGCAAGTAGAGTGGGGGCTTTGGTGTGTTGTCTGCTTTCTTTGCTATCTTCTATGCTTGCCCATACTATGATTTACAGTCCTTGGGTTATATATTTCAGTATTCTTGCGACACAATGGTTAGTTCGCTTTATCAAAATGAAACGAAGGAGTGATTTGCTATTGACCATTATGTTTTTCATTCTTTCCGTTTTGGCATTTGTTGGATTTGTTCGCCAAATTTTAGAGGTGAGCATATGAAAGAGCAATTACATTTGAAAAATCACTTAAAGGAAGTTCGTACAGCGGCAAATCTTTCTCAAACACAGCTTGCAGAAATGGTAGGAGTTTCAAGAAATACCATTAGTTCTATTGAAACTGGACAGTTCAACCCAACAGCAAAGTTGGCATTGATTTTATGTATTGCTTTAGACAAGAAATTTGAAGAACTGTTCTATTTTTAGGAGGTAATTATGGAGAACATTATGTTGTTGATTTTAGGAGTGTTCATATCTGTTATGGGAATTGTAAATATCAAAGGCAATATCAGTACAATTCATTCTTACAATAGGCGAAAAGTAAAAGAAGAAGATATACCAAAGTATGGAAAAGCCGTTGGAACAGGAACACTGATTATCGGAATATCTTTGGTGTTAGGTTTTATAGTTTCATTTTGGAGTGAAGAGATTATGGGATTTATTATTCTTCCAGCAGTTATTGTCGGATTAGGCTTTATGTTGTATGGACAAATTAAATACAATAAAGGGATTTTTTAAGCAAAGGAAACTTTGAATTTTCCGAATTTTTTAATACATTTTTGAACTGAAAAACTTGATTGAAACCGTTGGTTGACACATTTCCAAGCATAGGTGGTGGTAATGCAACTATAAAAAATGCTATGATTTTGTCAAAAGGAAAGGAGAACTGACAATGAATATAGCAGACAGAATACAATATTTACGAAAACAAAAAGGATATTCGCAGGAGGAACTTGCTGATAAGGTTGGTGTATCAAGACAGGCTGTATCAAAATGGGAAAGTGAACAAAGCACACCCGATTTAGAAAAAGTAATCGCTATGAGCGAACTTTTTGAAGTCACAACGGATTATATTCTTAAAGGAATAGAACCAGTATCAACAACGAATAGAAAGACTGTTAAGACGTTGTACTTAGGGTTTGTTTTAATATTTGCAACCATAGCAGGAATATGGTCTTTTGCTGCAAACCGATTTAATTATGATGAAATTATTATGATTATTTTAGCAGGCGGCGTAGTTGGTTTAGGAATGGCTCTAATTGTTCAGGTAATCGGCAGTATAGTTTCAAACAAGAAACAATAATAAAAGTGAAACTTTCAGTTTTACGCAGATAATCAACAATCTATTAGAACGCAGAAAACATCGTAGAAATACGGTGTTTTTTGTTGCCCCAAACCCTACAATTTCATACATAACCACAGGTTAGTACAAATACCTTGTGTGATTTTTAGAAAGGCTTAGAAAGGCAATTTTGCCCGATTTTCGCCCCGAAAAATGACAGGAACAGGGCAGCAAGTATCTTTCCTGTGTTTTTTTATTTTCAGACGGAAAGGTGGATTGATATGCCGAGAATGAGCAAGAAGCGGAAACAAGAGTGGGCATTGTTTCTGAATGAAAGAAATCGCATTACCTACAACGAACCTTGCAGAAAATGTAGTAATGATTGTAAGCAGAGTTTCCGCTGTATTGTGGTGCTTTGCCCTAAGTATTTATCGAAAAGGAGAACGAAGAAAGATGAAGCAGATGGAAAATGAAATGAATGTAAATGTACCTCTTGAAGTTATCAAGGCAAGTGAGATTGAACCGAAAGAAGTGAAATGGCTGTGGTATCCGTATATTCCGTTCGGCAAGGTTACGCTCTTGCAGGGCGATCCTGGCGATGGGAAAAGCAAGTTAATGCTTTCCATAGCCGCCCTGCTCTCAAAGGGAGAACCTCTCCCCTTTACCGAAGAAGAAACAGAGCCTATGACAGTCATCTATCAGACAACGGAAGATGATGCAGACGATACGGTAGTCCCCCGTTTTAACTCTGCCGGTGGGAACGGAGAAAATCTTATCTTCATCAAAGAAGATGAAAAATCTTTATCCTTTGGAGATAACCGTATTGCTGAAGCAATCGAAAAGTATCACGCAAAACTTTTAATTCTTGACCCGATGAGTTCCTATATCGGAGAGAGCTGTTCAATGAATAACGCCAACGAAACACGAGCAGAGTTTAATCATCTGATTGCGGTTGCGAAGAATACTGGCTGTGCCATTGTGATTATCGCTCATATGAACAAGATGAGAGATACCAACCCTCTTTATCGTACCAACGGTTCTATTGATATTGCGGGTGCTGCAAGAAGTATTCTTGCGATCACTCGCACACCGAACAAAGAAGCACCAGCAGAAAGATATATGGTGCAAGTGAAATCTAACCTTGCCCCGACAGGCTCGGCAATTCTTTTTGAGGTTGCCGAGAAAGGCGTGGACTTTATTTCTGAAATGGAAATGACAGCAGAAGAAGCGTTCCAGTCCCTTGCCCCTAAAATGGGCAGACCGAACGACAAGGAAATCAAGGCGAAAGAATTTCTTTTAGAAATGCTGAAAGACGGAGAAATGCTTTCTTCGGATTGCGAAGAAAGACTTGAAGCCGCAGGGTTCAAGAAATCGACCATCAAAAAGGCAAAGAAGAAAGCAGGAGTTATCTCCAAAAAGAAAGGCTTTCTGTGGTACTGGTCTTTGCCGATGGGCGATATACCGAGAGAATGAAAGCAGGCTGTCTGATGGTGGGACAGTCTGTTTTTATGATTGAGGTATCAAAAGGAGGTCAAGGGGGAACACCCTTGCCCACGACATCTTTGCAGACGAAGTCTGAAAGTGTCATAGTGGGTTACACACATTCAAAGAATGTTGTGTAATGGCTTCGCCCTGCCGAGAAAGGAGAACGAAAATGGCAAAAAACAACAAGGCGGATATGAGTTGTGCAAGGGTAAAACAGTATGCCGCTTCTGATGTGAGCAAGGCGGAAAGGCACAACGAACGCAAGAATGAAACCTATGAAAATATGAATGTGATTGCGGAACGAATACCTTTTAATGTGCATTTCAAAAAGCCGACTGCCCCGACCTATATGGAACAGTTAAAGCAGATGGAAACAGACGGTCAGGTGTCGCTTCGTGGGTTGAGGAAAGACGCAACGCTGTTTGATGAGATTGTGATTGATGTGAACACGATGTACTTCGAGCGTAATGGTGGTTATGAATACGCAAAACAGTTTTATGAAGAAGCCTACCATTTCATTGAAGAAAAATTCGGTGCTGACAATGTTATATCGGCAGTAATGCACGCTGATGAAATCAATGTGGCAGCAAGCGAGGAACTTGGAAAAGAGATTTACCATTATCATCTTCACGCTATGGTTCTGCCTGTGGTGGAGAAAGAAATCCTATGGAGCAAGCGTTGTAAAGACGAAAAGTTGCGAGGAACAGTTAAGGAAGTAGTCAATCAGATAAGCCATTCAAAGAAATGGAAATCGGATATTCCAATGACCGATGAAAAAGGAAATCCGTTGTTAAGGAAGAATGGTAAGCCGATGTTTCGTGCTTCGTACAGCATACTGCAAGATGAGCTGTTTAACTATATGACGGAACAAGGGTTCAAAGGCTTTCAGCGTGGCGAATACGGAAGTACAGCCGAGCATTTGACTTCCCTGCAATATCAAACCCAACAGGACAAAGAGCGATTGGAGAAGTTGCAGAAGCGTATTCAAAAGGAACAGGTTAAGTATGAGCCTGCCCGTCATATCTCCAAAACCTTAAACGAGATTGACAGTATGGGACAGAAAACAATCACAGGCAAAATGGCAATCTCCAAAGAAGATTATTCCCAACTGACTGCCCTTGCCAAAGAGGGTATTACCAGTCGTGGGGAAATTAAGAACTTGGAGCAGAGTGCAAGTTATTACCGACAGAAATATATGGACAGTGCAAACGCACTGGAAAGAATGAAAACCAAATACAACGAACTGAAAGAAAAGTGCAGACCTTTTCTTGAAGCGTTGGAGCATTTCCCCGAAGTTGCCAAACTTTTTACCGAGAAAGTGAAGCAACTTTTTTCTTTTAAGGAAGCACAGGAACGAGCCGAAAAAGAAGCAAGGGAAAAAGAAAGACAGGAGCGTATCAAGGCACGAAAGAGCAAGCGAGGTATGGAAAGATAACCTTTTCCATTATACTCACGACTTAATGACTTCTTGATATGTTCCGATGAAACAGGCTGTATTTGTGGGGTGTTCCAAACGGAATGCCCCACAATCAATTTATGAAAAGGAGAAAATGATTATATGAAAGAGAATACTTTATCTTATACAACACGAATAGGCAAAACAACTTTTATTGTAAATGTGAAGCAATCGGAAAGTGCGAAGAAGCCTTTGAATACGGTGTTTCAAGAGCTATGCAGACACGAGATGTTAGGAGATTTTTCAGCGGATAAATATTTGAATTTAGAAAACTTACAAAAATCATCTTGACAAACTCGTTCCCGAAGGAACGGGCTATCGTGCAAAAACACGGTTTGCCCGTTTTTTTAATCTTCCGGAGCTGATTTCCATTTTTAAGGAAGCTGCAGATATTCAGACTTCGGATATGCTGAACCTTCCAGTGCCGGAAGCAGAGTTTATCAATGAAGTCTTGAAGCCAAGTGAAGAACAGCAGGAAATGGTCAGTGCTTTTTCAGAGCGTGCCGAAAGTGTAAGAGGCGGTCTTGTGAATCCAACGGTGGACAACATGCTCAAGATCACCAACGATGGAAGAAAGTGTGCGTTAGACCAAAGGCTTTTGAATGAACTCCTTCCGGATGCCGAAAAAAGCAAGGTCAATACCTGTGTGGAAAATGCTTTCCAGGTATGGGAGGAAGGAAAAGCAGACCGGACAACCCAGCTGATCTTCTGTGACCTGTCCACACCAAAAGGAGACGGGACTTTCAACGTATATGATGATGTCCGGAACAAACTGACAGAAAAAGGAATCCCGAAAGAAGAGATTGCTTTTATCCATGAATACAACACGGAGGCAAAGAAAGCGGAACTGTTTGCAAAGGTACGGACCGGACAGGTGAGAATCCTCATGGGTTCCACTCCAAAACTCGGTGCTGGTACCAACGTACAGGACAGGCTCATTGCCCTCCATCACCTTGACTGTCCGTGGAAACCGTCTGATCTGGAACAGCAGGAAGGACGTATCTTAAGACAGGGAAACCAGAATGACAAAGTAAAGATATTCCGGTATGTGACGGAGAACACTTTTGATGCGTATATGTGGCAGATTTTGGAGAATAAGCAGAAGTTCATCAGCCAGATCATGACCAGTAAATCCCCGGTCAGAGCTTGTGAAGATGTGGATGATACGGCACTGTCCTATGCGGAAATCAAGGCACTTGCTACAGGCAATCCGTACATTAAGGAAAAAATGGATCTGGATGTGCAGGTGAGTAAGCTAAAACTCTTAAAGGCAAACCATACCAGTCAGATTTACCGTCTGGAATCCGATATTGCAAAGAATTTCCCGGTACAGATTAGTGCATTGAAAGAGCGGATTGCCGGGATGCAGATAGATTCCCAGGTAGTAAAAAGCGTGGATTTACAGGATAATGACACGTTTGCCATGACAGTAGGAAATGTCCTTTATGAAGATAAGAAAGAAGCAGGCGAGGCATTGATCGCTGCCTGTGCAGGACTAAAAACCGTTAGCACCGGCGGAAAGGTCGGGGAATATCATGGGTTCACATTATCTGCTTCCTACAATATGTTCTCCAATGCGTTTGAACTGACGGTCAAAGGAAAATGTTCTTATAAGCTGGAGATTGGAAAAGACCCGGTAGGAAATATGCAGCGTATACATAACACCCTTTCTTCCATTGACAGGAAGCTGACGGAAAGTGAGCAGAAGTTAGAAACCGTACAACAGCAGCTTGCTACTGCACAGGAAGAGGTAAAGAAGCCGTTCCCGAAAGAAACAGAACTGAATGAAAAGATGGAACGGTTATCCGAGTTAAATGCCCTGCTGAACATGGATGAAAAGGGCAATGAGACGATTATGGCAGATGAGGATATTGGCAGAGAAGGAAGTAGCACAGACAGCAGGGATGCTGTAGAAGAAAAAGAACTTCCGGAAACAGCAGACAGAATCCATAAGCCATCTATTCTGGAACGCTTAAAGCAGGAGAAGGCACAGCAGAATACAGCGGAACAGCCACCTGTACAGAAAGCTGCAAAGAAAAAACACGAACAGGAGTTATAAAAGATTTCCCGTCAGAGTTTTCTCTGGCGGGGACATAAAATGGAGGGTTTGTTTATGGCAAATAATATAGAAAAACAGTTAAAAGAAATATCGGAACGGCTAGAACAGGGAGTAAAGGAAATCTTTACTTCGGAGAGATATACCGAATATCTGAATACCATGTCAAAGTTCCACAATTACAGCTTTAATAACACGCTGCTGATCACCATGCAGAAACCGGAAGCAACACTGGTGGCAGGCTATCAGGCATGGCAGAAGAAATTTAACCGTCATGTAAAACGTGGAGAGAAAGGAATCCAGATCATCGCACCGGCACCGATACGGGAGAAACAGGAGATTGAAAAGATCGACCCGGTAACAAAAGAGCCTGTGATCGGGGATGATGGACAGCCGGAAACAGAGATTGTGGAGATGGTGATACCGAGATTCCGTGTAGCGACAGTGTTTGATGTCAGCCAGACAGAGGGGGAACCGATCGCAGAACTGGAGGTGCCGGAGCTTACCGGAAGTGTACAGTTTTATGATACGTTCATGCAGGCATTGCAGAATATTTCTCCGGTGCCGATCCGCATGATGAATGTGGAAGGGGAAGCAAAAGGCTATTATCACCAGACAGAAAAATATATTGCGATAAAGGAAGATATGAGTAATGTACAGACGATGAAAACCGGAGTCCATGAAGTGAGCCACGCATTGCTGCATGACCGGGAAGTAATGGATGCGGAAGGAGTCTTAAAAGACCAGACAACAAAGGAAGTGGAAGCAGAAAGTATTGCTTACATAGTCTGCAACCATTTTGGTCTGGATACTTCAGAATATTCGTTTACCTATATCGCCAGCTGGTGCGAGAGCAGGGATATGAAGGCGTTGAAAGCATCAATGGATACCATCCGAAAAACATCTGCAGAGATCATTGGGAACATTGAGGAGCAGATGCATGAGCTGGAAAGAGAAAATACCATGCAATATGAAGAAAAAGAAGCATCTGCCACCAGACAAGAAAAACTGGAACAGGACAGTGCGGAAATGATTGATGAAACTTTGCTTTTTCATGGAGAAAGCGGTCGTTTTGCAATCTATCAGATGGATACGGGCGGAGAGCATACTTATCAGTTTATGGGGTTTGAATCGGCTAAAAAATTAGGCTATACCATTGAGGGGAAAGACTACAGGATGGTGTATGCGGCTCCGTGGACACCAACGATTACATTAGAGGATATTTTTGAGAGATTTAATATCAACCGCCCGAACGATTTTCATGGACATTCCTTATCGGTAAGCGACGTCATAGTTATAAACCGGACGGCGGAGACAAAGGCTTATTATGTGGATTCTTTCGGCTTTGAGGAACTTCCGGACTTTGTACAGCAGAGAATGGAGATGCTGGAAAATAATCATACCAGAGCCTATCCCCCAGTCTATAAAGGAACACTTGCTCAGGCAATGGAAGAAAGGGATGTAGATGCCTATCTGGATTCCAGAAAGTTAAACATTGATTGTAAGAAAGCAATCGAGGAAGCGATCGCATTAAAATTTGACGGATTGCATTTAGAGGAAGATGCCGCAACGCAAGTGTTAGAGCAGTTTGGAGAAGAACGTATGACGTTTGTTATGGCAAATACGCTCCGGGAACTTTCTTATGACGGCAGATTTTCCAGGCAGAACAAAGACTGGGCAGAACATATCGAAATCCCGGAAAATATCAATCAGGGGAAGAATCTGAATCAGGATTATGTGATAGAAAGCCATCCAGCAGTGTTAGATGGTTTTATTGATATGGCAAGGGCAGAGATCCGGATGCAGAAGATTGAACAGGCGTTAGATGAAGCGGAAGTTACCATTACAGCAGATACCAGAGGATTTGAAGCAGATGGACATGCGGGAACCTGGCATACGGTGGATGAAAGAGAGTATGCAGGGGAGAAGTTTTTCTTCATGGAACATGATGAGTATGGTTCAGATGTGGCAGGGATTATCGTATCGGAACATGGTCAGCTTATTGCAGAAGATCTCTGGAATGGGTATGATGCAGGAGCATTGGAAGCTATTTCAGAATATCTGCAGGAGAAAGGGATTTCTGTAGAGGGACTTATGCCGGAACTGGAGCCGGATGAACTGGCATATAAGATTGACGATAGGTATTTTGCAATCCAGAGAACAGAGGAAGGCTATGATTATACCTTTTATGCTTTGGATTATGATGAGATCGACGGCGGTGCCTATGATAATCCTGATATTTCTATGCGTCAGGCAATGGAAGATATTCTTGAAGATGAGGATATGTCCCTGGAAAATGCCGTTCCCGTTGACTATGAGGATTTGATGGCAGAAGTGGAAGAAGCAGGCGAACGGCAGATGCAGCTGGCACAGTTATTAAAGAATTGTCCATCAAGTATTTTTGAGGATTATGACAGGGAAAGAGCAGTGGATACCTGTGAGGGAATTGTAATGCAGTTTACCAAGAGCAAAGGGTATCTGACCGTACAGGCAACGGAAGAAGGCTATTTTTATATTTTTTATGATTCTGACCTGCACGAAATCCATTCCAATGATTATGACGATCCCAAAGTATCTGTTCAGAAAGCTACTTATGAAATCTTAAAAAGTGAAAGAATGGATGATATGGAATGTGTCAAAGTGGACTATAAAGAATTTGAGGCAATGACCATCCAACATTCAAAGGATTTACTACAGGCAGGTGAGCTTCGTGCGACTTCTGAGATTGGAAGAGATGAAGCAGCATTAAATGGTCTTAGCAGGGCAGAAGTGGAACGGGGTGTCTTGTATCACGCACAGGGTATTCTGGAAGATATGGGATTAGAAAATGAAGTAGAGCTGCTTGCAGCAAGGGTGCATGGTTCCAGAAGCAGAGAGGAACTTTACAGAGATGATTCTGACCTTGATGTGGTGCTTTCTTATCGTGGCAATATCCGGGAGGACAGTTTCTTCAATGAATTAAATGCTCATGGTATAGCAATGGCAGGTATTAAGGTGGACATCAATCCTATCGCAGAAGAAAGAATCACTCTGGCAGAATATATGAAAGAGTCAGAAGCCTATCTTGATCAGAAGGAAATCGAAAAGCTGGCGGTGGATTTAGATAATTTCAGCTATGAATATGACACTTACGAGTATAAAGATATCGTTGAGAACAGGGAAGAACAGGTGAAGAAAATCACAGAGGACATTCTGAATAAGAAAACAGGGTGTTTAAAGGACTGGCTGGTTGAAGTATCTGAAGAATCCGATATAGACAGCGATGTTATAACTGCCCGTTCTTTACTTTCCCGTTTGGAGGACGCAGAGAGATTTTCTATCTTTGACAAACAGCCAGAGCAGGAACAGCCAGAAGCCACGATCAGTTTTTATGTCGCAGAGTGCATGGAGTTTCCGGTCATGGGAGAGTACCATAATAACCTCACTTTAGAAGAAGCCATTAAAATATATGAGAGTATCCCAGCAGAGAGACTGCATGGGATTAAAGGAATCGGATTTGATCTGCAAGATGGTGATGAAGATTATTCCGGGGAATATCGACTCATGAGTGGAGACAGGATAGACAGGGATCTGATTGATATGATTCCACATTATAAGGAAAGCCCATTGGTACAGAAAGCAATCAATGACATGGAAAAGTATCTGAATGAGAAACATGGAAAAGTGCAGGAGGCAGAACAGACCGTGGAAGTGAAACAGAAAGTTTCAGAAACACCATTCAAGAAAGAATCCGTATCAGTAGAACCGAACCGGGAACAAAACAAAGAGCCTGCAAAGGGTGGAAAAGGGGAACTGAAAAAATCCGTGCTGCAGTCGTTAAAAGAGTTCCAGGCAAGAGCAAAAGCACAGGAGCAGAAAGAAATGGCAACTGAAAAATCCAAAGCACATAAGAAGGGGAATGTAGAATTATGATGAATCTGGCAATGAACTTTGATACAGATGAATGCTTAGTGACCGCAATGTTTGATAAAGGCAACCGAAATGATACGATGGAAGCTATCGACAATATCATTCCATTTCTGAAGGGGGATGCGGATATGATCGGGCTGGTCTGCAATACCATAAGAAAGCTGTTCTGCATGAGTGATGAAGGCTATGAGATTTTTCTTATGGATCTGGAAGATTATAAAGTGGATTTGGAAGATAATTATAAAAAATAGAGAATATTTTGTGTGAATTAGTGTTAGATAGAATTTATTTAAATTGGAGAAAGTAGCCAATCCGATTAAGAAACTGGCACATATTATTAATATCATAAATTTTATTATTGACTTTTAAATTTCACAATGCATCATAGTAAAATAAAGCGAGTATGTAAAAGAGCAGTGTAATTAATGATGTAATAAAAAGCAAGAAAAATATTTTTGACTATCTTTTTGTACAATTTATTCGTTATATATAATAGAAAGTGCTTTCAGTAGAAAAAGGAGGAAAGAAGTGGATGCAGATTTTCTTTTGATTCACAAAATGAAAAATGGTGATGAAGAAGCTATAGAGGTATTCGTAAAAAAATACTATTCAACTATACGGAATTATTGTCGATTACATACATACACAGACTGTGATGCAGAAGATATTACTCAAGCAACATTTGAACACTTTTTTCGATCATTTAGGTCGTATCATCATTTGGGAAAGACTGCTAATTATTTGTATGTGATTGCTCGAAATTTATGTCGGGATAGTTATAAGAAAAAAAGAGATATTGTGATGGAAGCGTTACCAGATAAGGGGGAAAATCCAATTGCTGTAATTGAGAATAAAATAGATATAGAAGAATCAATAAAAAAACTTCCAGAAGATTTGCAGGAAGTAGTTATTCTACATTATTTTCAGGATTTGAAATTAAAAGAAGTAGCAGATATTATTGGCATAGGACTTCCTCTTGTAAAATATAGGATAGGAAAAGCAAAAGAATTGTTGAGTGTTTATCTGGGGGATAAGAAATGATGATGACAGTTGATGAAAAATTGCATGCGTATGCAAAAAATCAGAAGGATAGAAATATAGATGAGAAAAAATTACAACAGACCATTATAAAATCGAAAGAAGCATATTGGGATGGAGAAATCGAAAGAAATATGTCATGGTTAGAATTTTTATATCAGCAAGCTTCGTATATACAGAAGCACTGGTGGTTTGCTCAAGGGGCAGTATTACTAATCCTTTGGATGACAATGTTCTTATCAGACAGTAGTATTTATACAAGGCGCTGCATGGGGATTTTGGCACCGAGTTTTGTAATATTGATACTTCCGGAACTCTGGAAAAATAGAAGCAATGGGGCTATGGAAGTAGAAGGTGCAACATTTTTTTCCATAAAGAATATATATGCCGCACGAATGCTACTCTTCGGCATGGTAGATGTTTGCCTATTGAGTGTGTTTTTGATAACCAGCACTTTTGTGTTACAGATTGCATTTATGGATATCTTAATACAATTTATTTTGCCAATGAATGTGACATGCTGCATATGTTTTCGATTACTTTGCAGTAAAGGAGATGATTATGTATCTTCCACATTATTTTCCTGTCTGATTTGGATCGCTGTTTGGACGCTTGTAGTTCTCAAAGATAGTATTTATGAGCATATATCTACATCAATATGGTGTGGAATGATGATATTATCTGTTTTATGTTTGTGTTACAGTATTTGGCGAGTATGGAAATGCAGTGAAAGATATTACGAGAGTAATGGGGCAAGTGTATAAGACTATTATGGTGTCAATTACGAGAAATCACACAACGGTCGTAATCAGAGAAATGTGAGGAATTTGATTATGGAATTAGAATTGAAAAAATTAACAAAAGAATTTCAGGGATTTAAAGCAGTTGATGATATCACGCTGACGATGAGTAATGGAGTTTATGGGCTTCTTGGTGTCAACGGTGCTGGAAAAACAACGCTGATGAGAATGCTCTGCACACTTATTAAACCTACTTCGGGAAGCATATTATGTGATGGAAAAGATATTTTTGCATTGGATGGCGAATATAGGAGAATTCTTGGTTATTTACCTCAAGAATTTGGATTTTATCCGGAGTTTTCGGTTCATGATTATTTAATGTATATTGCGTCAATTAAAGGAATGCGAACAAGTATTGCACGAAAGCGTGTAACAGAACTTCTGCGGCAGGTTGGGTTGGCTAAAATGCAGAATAGAAAAATGAAAAAATTGTCTGGAGGAATGAAACGCCGTGCAGGGATTGCCCAAGCTATGCTAAATAACCCAAAGATTTTGATCCTCGATGAGCCTACTGCAGGTCTGGATCCGAATGAAAGGATACGTTTTCGAAATCTGATCAGTGAATTGTCACAGGATCGTCTCGTGCTATTATCAACACATATTGTGTCGGATATTGAATACATTGCCAACCAGGTGTTATTGATGAAAGATGGAAAGATTAGCCATTCAGGAACACAAGAAGAGATTATTCAGTCAGTACCAGTAAAAGTATGGAGTTGTGTAGTTGCAAATAATGAAGTTGAAATGTGGCAAAAACAGTTTAAAGTCTCAAATATGAAAACACTTTCGGATGGAATAGAATTACGCATTTTGTCTGAAAAATCTCCACACTATAATGCGAAAGAGGAAACGATGACTTTGGAGGACATATTCTTATATTATTTCGGAGAGAAAACAGGTGATGATTATGACGTATTATGAAATAAAAAAAGTTTTTTCAAAAAAAGGAAGTAAGGTTGCGCTGATATTTATTTTTATTGTAATTTCAGTAGTCTTGTCTTTTATCATCGGGGATAATAAATATGTGAATCGTAATGGTGATGCGGAAAGTGGAATATCGGCTATGTTAAAGGTTCGTGAGTTGAAAAAAGAATGGTCAGGAGAACTGACAGAGGATGTGCTTAGAAAAATTATTGAAGAAAATGTCAGGATTTCACAGACACCGGAAGCTAAGTCGAATGATTTTAGACAGAATGATATAGCATATAGTCAAAGACAGGGTTTCATGGATATAAGGGATTTACTAAATTGTGATTATGGAGAGTTTAACGATTATAATTATTATCTGGCAGATTCTCTTTCTCCTGATGAAGCAGTAGATTTTTATTCTAATCGTATCAAAAATTTGAAAAATTGGTTAGAAACTGATGGAAAGGATCAGTTTTCTGAAAAGGAAAAAAGTTATTTAATAAGAGCGTATGAAAAAATGAAAACCCCTTTATATTATAATTATCAAGCGGGATGGAAAAACTTATTTCAATATTCACCCTCAATAATTATGATTTTGACATTGGTATTAGGTTTCCTTTGTGCAGGTATTTTTTCAGGTGAATTTCAGCTGAAAGCGAATGCAGTTTTTTATTCTTCTTATTATGGCAGAAATAAGGCTGTATGGGCAAAAGTGAAAGCAGGAGCAATCATAATAACGGCTATTTACTGGGCGGTTATGTTGTTATACACTATGCTTGTTTTGGGAATTCTTGGTGTAGACGGAGCAAATTGTCCCATACAGTCTAGTATGAGTGGGTGGAAGAGTATTTATAATATCACGAATGCTCAGGAATATATTTTGATAGTTCTGGGTGGATATCTGGGATGTTTATTTATGCAATCTCTAACTATGTTGGTTTCTGCGAAGACAAACTCATCAGTAATAGCGGTAATCGTGCCTTTTATTTTGATTTTTCTTCCATCATTTTTATCAGGAACAAGTCTACCATTATTAAATAAAATTTTGGGACTTCTTCCAGATCAAATGCTTCAAATGAATCAGGTAGTTAAATTTTTTAACTTGTATGAAATCGGAGGAAAAGTGTTTTGCGCAGTTCCTATTTTAATAATATCGTACTCCATTCTGCTATTATTGATTGTTCCAGTTATTTATTTTATATATCGCAGAAAAGAAGTTTATAATTAGATGAAGAAACATCTGTTAGAGGGAGTGAAAACATAGGAAAAATATTATTATTATCGTTTAAAGATAGTGAAGAAGAAATGATAGAGTCTGTTCTTGCTGCTTTGAAAACCGGACGAAATATATATTGTGATGAAAAAATATAAATCCATTGAAAATACATTATGGAGATATTGTTATTTTATTAGCCACAAGAGAATTATTCCGAAAGCAGAAAAAAATAGATCTGTCTTTTACAGAGTTTGAAATTTTGCATTTATTAATGCGAAGTCCTGGAAGAGTGTTTAGTAAAGAACAAATATATGATATAATCTGGAATGAACCCTATTCGGGTGATTACAATGTTGTTATGCGACATATCTGCAACATTAGAGAAAAGATAGAAGATGATCCTAGACATCCGGTATATATACAAACGGTGCGCGGTGTAGGATATCGGTTTAACGGAAATTTAGGCAGCGAGTGAAATCGCTGCCTATTATTATGGTTTTACAAAGAAGGAAGTTTGTTATGAGAAGATCTTTGTATTTCAGGAGCATCCTGTTTGAGATATTTGGAGAGTGTGTGAAACTTTTTCTGTAAATAGCTAATAACAGCAAGGTCTTCTATGGTAAAATATAAATCATAGGAGGCCT